>NZ_JADDUM010000349.1 GCF_015163715.1 Pseudomonas cyclaminis | reverse complement strand
CCCACACTTGAATGTGTTCGCAGATCAAATGTGGGAGGGGGCTTGCCCCCGATAGGGCCATCAGCCACACCATAAAACCCGGCTTAATTGCCTCACCCTCAGCCACCCGGTAAAGTGCCGCTCCCCCCGCAATGCCCGAGGCAGCCCCCATGACCCAGACCTTTGAAATCGCCGTGATCGGCGCCACCGGTACTGTTGGCGAAACCCTGGTGCAGATTCTCGAAGAACTGGCATTCCCGGTGGGCACGCTGTACCTGCTGGCCGGCAATAATTCCGCCGGTGCCTCGGTGCCATTTCGCGGCAAGAACGTGCGGGTCAAGGAGGTTGATGAGTTCGATTTCAGCAAGGTGCAACTGGCGTTCTTCGCCGCCGGCCCCGCCGTCACTCTGAGTTTCGCGCCGCGTGCAACGGCAGCCGGCTGTTCGGTGATCGATCTGTCCGGTGCCTTGCCCGCCGAGCAGGCGCCACAGGTGGTGCCGGAAGCCAATGCCCATGTCCTGAAGGGATTGAAAAAACCGTTCCAGCTCGGCAGCCCAAGCCCGTCCGCGACTAACCTTGCGGTGGTGCTGGCGCCGTTGCGTGGCTTGCTGGATATCCAGCGTGTCAGCGTCACGGCCAACCTGGCGGTGTCTGCTCAAGGGCGCGAAGCCGTGAGCGAACTGGCCCGTCAGACCGCCGAGTTGTTGAACGTACGCCCGCTGGAGCCGAAGTTTTTCGACCGGCAAATGGCCTTCAACCTGTTGGCGCAAGTCGGTACGCCAGATGCGCAAGGTCATACAGCCTTGGAGAAGCGTCTCGTACACGAACTGCGTGCAGTGCTTGAATTACCGTCACTAAAGATTTCAGCAACCTGCGTTCAAGCTCCGGTGTTTTTTGGCGATAGCCTGACGGTGTCGTTGCAATTGGCCGCGCCTGTCGACCTGGCTGCGGTCAATCTTGCCCTCGACGCTGCTGCGGGTGTAGAGCTTGTGGAGGAGGGCGATTACCCGACGGCAGTGGGCGATGCGGTAGGCCAGGATGTGGTCTATGTCGGCCGGGTTCGTGCTGGCGTGGACGACCCGGCGGAACTAAATCTGTGGCTGACGTCAGATAACGTACGCAAAGGTGCCGCACTTAACGCGGTGCAACTGGCGCAGTTGTTGATAAAAGGCCTTGCGTAAAAGATACTTGGCGTCAATTTGTAGATTGATTCTAGCCAGGCGCTATGCTTGGTCCGAAGTGCAACAGAAGCGTGTCGGTAACCTATCGGCTCGCCATGCCTTATGGCAAGCGGTTACCAACCTTCTCGCAGGCCGGGGAGTGTTCAGACAAAGGATGAGGCTATGGTTCAAGTTCGCAAACTGGTGTTAGCAATAGCGGCCGCCTCGGCGCTGTCCTCCGGTATGGCGCAGGCGCTGCAGCTGGGGGAAATGACCCTCAAGTCGAAGTTGAACAGCCCTTGTCGGTGGAAATCGAATTGCTCGATGTCGGCGGCCTCACCGCGTCCGAGATCACGCCTAGCCTGGCGTCCTCCCAGGCGTTTGTAGATGCTGGCGTCGATCGCCAGGCATTCCTCAATGACCTGACGTTTACCCCGGTGATCAACCCCAACGGTCGCAGCGTGGTGCGTGTCACCTCCAGCAAGCCGCTGCCTGATTCCTACGTACGTTTCCTGCTGCAGGTGCAATGGCCAAACGGCAGGTTGATGCGCGACTACAGCGTGTTGCTCGACCCGGCCAAGTTTGACCAGTCTGCCCCAGCCCCGGCCGCAGCGGCGCCAGCCACACGCCTGGGCGCACCTGCAAGCGCCGCGCCCGCCGCGAGCAAGTCGGCCCAGCACACCACGACCTCTCGCGACACACTCTGGGAAATCGCCGAGAAGCACCGCAATGGCGGCTCGGTGCAGCAGACCATGCTGGCCATTCAGGCGCTGAACCCCGGCGCCTTTATCGACGGCAATATCAACCGCTTGAAAACCGGCCAGGTGCTGCGCCTGCCGGACACCGTACAAAGCACCGCCCTGCCGCAACCCCAGGCGATTGCCGAAGTACGGGCGCAGAATGATGCCTGGCGCCAGGGGCGTCGCACGGCCTCCAATCAGGCCGCAGGCAAGCAACAACTGGACGCCACCAAGCGTACCCAGGTCGGTAATGCACCCTCGACCACCAATGCCCAGGACAATTTGAGCCTGGTCTCGGCCGATGCCGCCAAGAAGGGCGGCAAGGGTAAAGCCGGCGACACCCAGGGCCTGAGCGACAAGCTGGCGATGACCCAGGAGCAACTGGACACCACGCGCCGTGATAACGACGAACTCAAGAGTCGTGCGGCGGACCTGCAAAGCCAGCTGGATAAACTGCAAAAGCTGATTCAACTGAAGAACGATCAACTGGCCCGCCTGCAGGCGGAGAAAGGCGATCCGGCTGCACAGGCGACAGCGGCCACAGCAGCGGCGATGCCTGCACAGCTGGCCGGCGACCCGGCGACCAATCCGGCAGCACCCGCCGCACAGGTTGCTACGCCAACGCCGGCACCGGACGCTCCGGCACCCGCGCCGGAAGCGGCCAAACCGGTCGCCGCCACTGACGCCGAGGCCCCGGAAGGCAAGTTCAACGACCTGCTGACCAACCCGGTTGTGCTCTCTGTTATTGGGGGGGCAGCGGGCCTGGTGGTCTTGTTGCTCCTGCTGCTGTGGGCGCGCCATCGCAATGCCCGTCGCGAAGAGGAAAAGCACCTGCGCATGGCGCGGGCGCTGGCCGAAGAGCCGGAATTCACCTCGGATATCGAACACGACCTGCCGTCGGACAGTTTCGAGGGCCTTGAGGTGCCGCCGCCGAACGTCAAGCTGGCCGCCGCTCCGGCACCCTCGCCAGTGGTTGAGCCTGCCGTGGTTGTGCCAACAGTCGCCTCCGTGCTCGCGCCGTTGGCCGTTGCCGTGGCCCCGCAGAATGCCAACGATGCCCTGGCGCAAGCCCAGTCCCATATCGACCGTGGCCACCTGAACCAGGCCGCCGATGTGTTGGAGCAAGCGATCAAGCACGAGCCCAAGCGCAGCGACTTGCGTTTGAAGCTGATGGAAGTCTATGGCCTGCAAAGCGACAAGGACGGCTTCGTGACCCAGGAGCGTCAACTCGTGGCCAATGGTGAAAACCATGCCCAGGTCGAGCAGCTCAAGGCGCGCTTCCCGGCGATGGCCGTATTGGCGGCTGGAGTCAGTGCGGCGGTTGCGGCGGCGGCACTGGATGCTCAGTACGTCAAGGATCTGCTCGAAGACAAGCCGGCTGCACCAGAACCAGAGGCTTTTGACAGTGATTTTGATTTGAGCCTGGACGATCTGGAGGCTGCCTCGCCGGCCGAGATCAAGGACGATCAACAGACGTTCGAGTCGCTTCTGAAAGAGCAAACCGCCGCCCAGCCAGCCTCGGATGACCTGTCTGACTTTGACCTGGACCTGCAGTTGGATGCGCCGTCGTCAACGCAGTCCGACGATGACTTCCTGTCTGGCCTTGAAGATCAGATGAACGACGTTCCAGCTGTCGAACCGCCTACGCTGACGCCAGCAGCGGTGGATGACTTCGATCTGCCGGAAGATTTTGATCTGTCCCTGGCGGACGAGCCGCAAGCCGCGGCCAAGCCTGATGCTTTCGCCTCGGAGCTGGACGATGTCAACGCCGAGCTGGATCGCCTGTCCCAGAGCCTGGAGCATCCCACCATCGAGCCTTCTTTCACGGCTGAAGATGCGGCGCTTGGCGGTGATGAGCCTGAGTTCGACTTCCTGTCCGGCACCAATGAGGTCGCTACCAAGCTGGACCTGGCCCAAGCCTATATCGACATGGGCGATGCGGACGGAGCGCGGGATATCCTTTCCGAAGTGCTCACCGAAGGCGATGAGATTCAGCGCGGCGAGGCCAAGGAAATGCTCGGTAGAATTTGAAGGTTGATGCAACACACGTGTGGGAGGGGGCTTGCCCCCGATAGCGCCGGGTCATTCAGCACAGGTAGTTGCTGACCCACAGCTATCGGGAGCAGGCCCCCTCCTGCATAAAAGCGCCCGCCACACGGCTGCCGCATTTATAATGGGCGCCTTTGCGCAACTCATCAGGCTCTCAGTTCTTGGCAAATATAGATAACGCAGCCGCCGAAATGGCGGCCGCAGGCTTTTACCGCATCGCCCTGGGCGTTGAATACAAAGGTTCGCGCTATCGCGGCTGGCAGCGCCAGGCGTCGGGTGTGCTGACGGTGCAGGAAACCCTGGAAAAGGCCCTGTCCAAAGTCGCCGATTCGCCGGTGTCGTTGATGTGCGCCGGGCGTACCGACGCAGGGGTGCATGCCTGTGGCCAGGTGGTGCACTTCGATACCCAGGCCGAGCGGACCATGAAGGCTTGGGTGATGGGCGCCAATATCAATTTGCCCCATGACGTCAGCGTCAGTTGGGCCAAGGTCATGCCGGCGCATTTTCATGCGCGCTTCAAGGCCATCGCCCGGCGTTACCGCTATGTGATCTACAACGACCAGATCCGCCCGGCGCACCTTAACGAAGAAATCACCTGGAACCATCGCCCGCTGGACGCCGAGCGCATGGCCGAGGCCGCGCAGCATCTGGTGGGGGTGCATGATTTCAGTGCGTTCCGGGCCGGTCAGTGCCAGGCCAAGTCGCCGATCAAGGAAGTCCATCACCTGCGGGTGACCCGTCACGGCAAGATGATCGTGCTGGATATCCGCGCCGGCGCTTTCCTGCACCATATGGTGCGCAATATCGCAGGTGTGCTGATGACCATCGGTACCGGCGAACGCCCGGTCGAGTGGGCGAAGGAAGTGCTGGAGAGCAGGGTTCGCCGGACCGGCGGGGTGACGGCGCATCCATTTGGCCTGTATCTGGTGGATGTGGAGTATCGCGACGAGTTCGAACTGCCCCAGCGATTTATCGGGCCACACTTCCTCACGGGTTTCAGCGAACTTGGCGGCTGACGCCCGGAAAAGCTTTTGTTACCATCCGGGACTTTCTCGGTCCAACCCTGGGGTTTCTGCGCTATGTCCGTCGTTCGCAGCAAGATTTGCGGGATTACCCGCATAGAAGATGCGCTGGCGGCAGTCGATGCGGGGGCGGATGCCATTGGTTTCGTGTTTTATGCCAGGAGCCCGCGGGCGGTGAATGTGTTGCAGGCGCGGGCAATCATCGCCGCATTGCCGCCCTTCGTGACCACCGTGGGTTTGTTCGTCAATGCCAGTCGTTGCGAACTCAATGAAACCCTGGACGCCGTACCGCTGGACATGTTGCAGTTTCACGGCGACGAAACCCCGGATGAATGTGAAAGCTACCAGCGCCCGTACATCAAGGCGCTGCGCGTCAAGGCCGGGGACGATATCGCCGGTGCGTGTGCCGCTTATGGTGGCGCACGCGGGATCTTGCTGGATACCTATGTCGAAGGCGTACCCGGTGGTACCGGCGAAGCATTCGATTGGTCGCTGATCCCTGAGGGACTGAGCAAGCCGATCATTCTGGCCGGTGGGCTCAGCCCCGCGAATGTCGCGGCGGCCATCGAGCAGGTTCGCCCGTATGCCGTGGACGTCAGCGGTGGGGTGGAGCAGGGCAAGGGCATCAAGGATCACGACAAGATCCGCGCATTTATGCAGGCGGTGCGCGGGATGTGACGGCTGGCAGTCCGCCGCCGTCCATAACTACCACTGTGTAAAACAGCCCGGTGCCGCCTGAGGTGGCCCGGAAATGAAGTGGCAAACCTGCACGGGCAGGTTGTCTGGAAGGCTGAGGGTGCAGGCTGGAAATGGCAGGTCGAACGTCTGACCCCGTCCAGCTGGCGTCATCGCCACATATGAATTTAGCTCAAGGGCATACGCGGGGCTGTGTTCAAGCCACCGGTACTGGAGAAAGAAAGCATGAGCAACTGGTTAGTAGACAAACTGATCCCTTCGATCATGCGTTCCGAGGTGAAAAAAAGCTCGGTTCCTGAAGGTCTGTGGCACAAATGCCCATCCTGCGACGCGGTCCTGTACCGTCCGGAGCTGGAAAAGACCCTGGACGTTTGCCCCAAGTGCAACCACCACATGCGTATCGGCGCCCGCGCCCGCATCGACATCTTCCTGGACGCCGACGGCCGTAACGAGCTGGGCGCTGACCTGGAACCGGTGGACCGTCTCAAGTTCCGCGACGGCAAGAAGTACAAGGATCGCCTGACCGGCGCGCAAAAGCAGACCGGTGAGAAAGACGCACTGATCTCCATCAGCGGCAAGCTGCTGGGCATGCCGGTTGTGGTCTCGGCGTTCGAGTTCTCCTTCATGGGCGGCTCCATGGGGGCCATCGTCGGTGAGCGTTTTGTGCGCGCTGCCAACTACGCCCTGGAAAACCGTTGCCCGATGATCTGCTTCGCCGCCTCCGGTGGTGCGCGTATGCAGGAAGCCCTGATCTCCCTGATGCAAATGGCCAAGACCTCAGCGGTGCTGGCGCGTCTGCGTGAAGAAGGCATTCCGTTCATCTCCGTGCTGACTGACCCGGTCTACGGTGGCGTGTCCGCCAGCCTGGCAATGCTGGGCGATGTGATCGTCGGCGAGCCGAAGGCCCTGATCGGCTTTGCCGGTCCACGCGTGATCGAGCAGACCGTTCGCGAAAAACTGCCGGAAGGTTTCCAGCGCAGCGAGTTCCTGCTGGAGCACGGCGCAATCGACCTGATCATCCCGCGTGGCGAACTGCGTCCGCGTCTGGGTAACCTGCTGGCGCAAATGATGGGCCTGCCGACGCCGGTGTACGTCGCGCCTAAAGTCGAGCCGATCGTCGTGCCGCCGGTGCCTGCGAACCTATGACCCAACGTACCCTGGGCGAATGGCTCGCCTACCTTGAGCAGTTGCATCCTTCCGCCATCGACATGGGCCTGGAGCGCTCGCAACAGGTAGCGGCCCGCCTCGGGTTGGGCCGGCCGGCACCGCGTGTGATCACGGTGACCGGCACCAACGGCAAAGGCTCTACCTGCGCCTTTGTCGCCGCGCTGCTGCAAGCCCAGGGGCTGAAGGTGGGTGTTTACAGCTCACCGCACCTGTTGCGCTATAACGAGCGGGTGCAGCTCAATGGCGTCGAAGCCACTGATGAGCAGCTCTGCGAAGCCTTCGCCGCACTGGATGCGGGGCGGGGCGAGACCTCCCTGACTTATTTCGAGATGGGCACCCTGGCGGCGTTCTGGCTGTTCGAGCGTGCGCGGTTGGATGTGGTCGTTCTGGAAGTTGGCTTGGGTGGGCGCCTCGACACGGTCAACGTGGTGGATGCTGACCTGGCGTTGGTTACCAGCATTGGCGTGGACCATGCTGACTATTTGGGTGATACCCGTGAGTCGGTGTCCTACGAAAAGGCCGGAATTTTCCGTCAGGGCAAGCCTGCATTGTGTGGTGACATTGATCCACCGCAACCCTTGCTCGACAAGGTGCGCGAGCTGGACTGCCCGTTCTTCCTGCGTGGGCGCGAATTTAATCTTGAAATCGGTGGGCAGCATTGGCAGTGGCGCGGACGAGATGCCCGTGGCCAGGTTGTAGAGCTGCGCGACCTGCCGCTGCTGAACCTGCCGATGGAAAACGCCGCGCTGGCGCTGCAAGCCTATCTGCTGCTGGATCTGCCTTGGCAGGCTGGGCAGATTGCCGCGACATTGCTGGCGACCCGTATGGTGGGGCGTTTGGATCGTCGTGCTTTCGAGTGGCAAGGCAAGCGACTCAACCTGCTGCTGGATGTGGGTCATAACCCCCATGCGGCCGAGTACCTGGCGCAACGCCTGGCGCGCACGCCGCCGGCGGGGCGCCGCCTTGCCGTCTTTGGCTTGCTCGCCGACAAGGATCTTGGTGGTGTGGTTGCGCCGTTGCTGGGCAATGTCCAGACGTGGGCGGTGGCGCCGCTGGATTCGCCGCGCAGCCGTCCGGCTGTTGAGCTTGAAGTCGCGTTGCAGAACCTTGGTGCGCCCGTGACGTCGTATGCAAGCGTAACTGCTGCCCTGGAGGCGCAGTGCGCGGTGGCGACGGCCGAGGACGAGATTCTGTTGTTCGGATCATTTTATTGTGTTGCCGAGGCGCTTGAGTGGTTGGCCCGGCGCTCCACGGAGGAAGCTGCACATGGCATTACTGGATAGCGCATACAAGCAGCGAATGGTCGGTGCCCTGGTGCTGGTGGCATTGGCGGTGATTTTCCTGCCGATGCTGTTTTCCCGTCAGGACGAACAGCGCCAGGTAGTGGTCGAGGCCCCGGCTGCGCCCGAGGCGCCGGCGCTGCCGCAGGTACAGGTTGAACCGGTGGTGGTGCCTGAGCCTCAGGCCTTGCCCGAGGAAGAGCCTGTGCCTGTGGATGAAGAGATTGCAGCGCGTCCACGCCTGTGCAGCCGAGCGTGCCTGTGGTCAAGCCCCGCTCCCGGGCGCCTGTCGTGGCCGCCAAGCCTGCCGCGCCGGTGCCTGCGCCCAAGCCGGTGGCGCCGCAACCCGCGGCGCCGGGCAAGCCGGACGTGGGTCAGAGCCGCATCGACCCGAATGGCCTGCCGATCAGTTGGTCGATCCAGGTGGCCAGCCTGGGCAATCGCGAGGGTGCCGATGCCTTGCAG
>NZ_JADDUM010000348.1 GCF_015163715.1 Pseudomonas cyclaminis | reverse complement strand
GGGCGAGGTGGCCCAGGACGGCTGGGTCAGCGTGCCGATCGACTTCAAGATTCACTAACTATTGCGCTGCGGGGTGCTGCACACGCCGCGACTTGTACAGAGGGAACACACCATGGCATTAGCATCTCCACTTGAATCCATCGAAAGCGCGGTCATCTGGCTGCTGGTGGTTTTTTCGGTCGCCACCTGGGGCCTGGCCCTGCTCAAGGGCGTGCAGTTCGGGCGCCTCAAGGCCCAGGATCGCAAGTTCCACAAACAGTTCTGGGCGGCGTCGAGCCTGGATTCGGCCGCTGAACTGGCTGAAACGCAGCCAGGCGCTGCGGCCCGTGTGGCCCAGGCCGGTTATGCCGCGATCCAGGTGGGCGAGGCGCCTCACGCGGCGGACTTGAGCCAGGCGATCAACCACCAGGACCGCCTCGAACGCGCCCTGCGCCAACAGATCGTACGTGAGCGCCGCTCCCTGGAAACCGGCCTGGCCGTGGTCGCGAGTATCGGCAGCACTTCGCCGTTTATCGGCCTGTTCGGCACCGTG
>NZ_JADDUM010000347.1 GCF_015163715.1 Pseudomonas cyclaminis | reverse complement strand
GGGCCGATCAGCCCGCAGATATCCCCGGCCTTGACGTCGAAGCTGATGGACGTGATGGCCTTGATGCCCTTGAACGACAGGGAGATGTCATCCAGGCGCAGTAATACTGCTTGGGTGGGTGTGTGCATGGGTGGGCTCGTCAGACGGCTTGCGGCAGTGGTTGGTCGGCGGGTTCGCGTCGGGTTGAGGGCTCTTGCCAATGGCCGGGATGAATGCCCAACGCGTTGAAGAACGCTGCACTCTCCGGGCTCAACGCCGGCCCTACCAGCAAGGGCACGCGCAGGCGGCTCATGCCCAGCACATCGCGTAAAGGGCGACGTACCAGCCAGTGACCCAGCCAGCGGCGAAAGGTCGATGGGGTGGGCTGCATGGCCCAGCGATACAGGCGGTGGCTGAAGGTGCCCGGCAGCGGCAGGCGTTCACGGGCCCACTGTTCCAGGCGGCCATAGGACTCACGTGTGCCCAGCACCAGGGTCGGGCCCAGTTCGCGGCGATCGGTGTCACGGGTGGCCAGGGCTTCGGGGAAGTTCAGGCGAAAACCCGCGTGCAGCCAGGGCGCCAGCAGGTAGCGCGCCTGCCCGCTGGCGGCGAACACTCGGGCCGCCAGGGCTTCCTCATCGGCGCCCAGGTGTTCACGGGCCACCAGCGTGCGGGCGCCCGTGAGCAGTTGCTCGTGGGTCAACGGCACGCGGTTATCGGCGTGGAACACGAAGGCGAGGGCGCTTGGCTGGGTGGCGCAGGCGGGTGCCGGGCTGTCCGTGCGCACGTCGGTATAGGCGATCAAGTGGGGGAATTGAGAGTGAGCCAGGCCGCGTCCGTCGAGGTACACCCCCACAACCGGCGCGCTGATTGAGGCAATCGCCTCAGCGTTTTCGGCGAGGACAAATGTCGGCTGCAACAACGCCAGCAGCTCACGATTATCGCGCTCGGGGTCGAGCAACGTGACGCTGCCGCCCAACCACTGCGCGGCCAGTGCCAACAGCAAGGCTTCGTGCCGCGCCTGGCTGATGATCAACAGCGCATCGTCCGACCCGAAACCGCGCTGCTGGAGGGCTGCGGCGAGTTCGCCGACCTCGTCCGCCACCTCGCGCCAACTGCGGACCTGCCAAATGCCCAAGCGCTTGTAACGCAAGGCAATCGCCGACCCGCGGGTGTGGGCTTGGTGCAACAGCGCCTGGGGCAGTGTCTGGGGCATGGGTACATCCTTCGGGTAGATGCGAAGGTGATTGCATGCGCCATGCCATGGAGGAAAGGTCTTTTATTTCAATCGGATAGGGTGTTTTTGTGGTGGGGTGGCCTGTTTGGATTCAGCACAAGCTGTGCGAGTGCTGTTGATGGGGCAACACTCGCGCCCGGGTTCAAAAACAGACCGGCTCAGGCATAAGCCAGGATTTCATCGCTCCCGGCCACCCTGGCGTAATCCATCGCGAGGTTGCTCAGTGACAGCGCATGCACATCTTCCGCTGGCCACAGGCGCCCCGACAAGTCGATTTGGTCAAACGTGTAGCAGGCGTCGGCGGCCACGATGACATCAAAGCCCAGGTTGCCGCCGGAGCGCGCCGTGGCCTCCACGGAGTTGTTGGTGATGACCCCGACGATCACCAACTGCCTGATCGCCCGCGTGTGCAGCCAGCGTTCCAGGCCTGTGTGTGTGAACGCATCCGGTACGTTTTTCTCCAGCACATGCTCGTGCGCCAGGGGTTGCAGCGCGGGCTGGAATTCACAACCCGGTTGCCCCGGCCAGAATACGGAGCCAGGTGAGCGGGAGATATGCCGCACATGCACGATGGGTCTACCGGCTTGCCGCCAGGCGCTGAGCAGACGGTGCATATGCAACTCCGCATCTGGATTGTTACGTCGCCCGAGCGTGGGTTGGTTGATGCCTTGCTGCATGTCGATGATCACCAGTGCGGCGTTGTTGCTTAACGAATCCATGGCACCTCCCTTCGCGCGTGAGGCCGCAACATAGCAGTCCACGGGCACATCCAGACAGCGATTTGTGCGCAGACAACCGCTACACTGCGGCCCCGAATTTCAGCAAGGATGCTTTGAATGCGTTCGCTCGTCAGCGCTGTGCTCCTCTCCATGGCCGTTGCGGCTCCGGTCATGGCCGAACCCCGCTCGTTCTCGGTCAATGATCCCAGCGGCAAGTACCTGGTCGAAGTGCTGTTCCCCGAGGTGCCGCAGGACTTGCAGTCTCTGGCGCGGGCACTGGTCACCCTGCGCGACGCAGCCACCCTCGAAATCCTCCAGCAATTGCAGACCCCGGACGCCCAAGTGCCGATGGACCAGAACGGTAAAACCGTCGACTGGCGTTTGATGGGGGAGAACGGTGTGGTGTACTTCGCCGACATCAATCAGGACGGCCGCCAGGACTTGGCGATCCGCAACGGCACCGGCGCGGATAAAGATTTCCAGTCCAGTTACGACGTGTACCTGCAAGACCCGCAAAAGACGCAGTGGGTGCTGAACGGCCCCTTGACCGAGTTGGCCAACGAAACCTCCGGCGGCATGTTCTCGGTCAACCCCAAGGACGGCATGATCCACTCCCAGACTGACCGGGGATGTTGCTGGACCCGCGCCAGCCGCTATCAGATGCGCGACGGTGAGTTGGTGCGGCTCAGCGCATACACCCAGGCGCAAGTGCCCGCGACGGACGATGACGCCAACAACAGCATGCCCGGCGGCTACATGCTGCGCACCACTGGCGAGTGGAAGGACGGTCAGTGGCTGGAAACCCCAAGGCTCGAAGGGCCGGTCAACGAAGACCCTGAGTTCCTGGCCGGCACCCTCAACGGCAAGATCCCGGTACAGCTCTGGTACCAGCAACAGGGCGCGGTGTTGATCGGTGAGTTGCGCTATACCAAAAGCGGCAGCGGCACGCCGATCAAACTGGTGGGCGAGCTGGGTGAATACGGCGACCAGTCCTTTATCTACCTGCATGAGTACGCCGACGATGGTCATCAAACCGGCATCTGGCGCATCACACGGGAAACCGTCGAACCCTATGCTTACTCCGGCACCTGGGTCAGTGGCGCCCAGGGTGACAAGCCAGAGTTGCAGATCCAACTGCACCGCGAGGACCGCGAACCGGAGTACAAGAAACTCGGCGACGTTGCCCGCGATCAGCGCGACGGTCACTACCAGATGCGCAACGACTTCCTCGGCCGCGACGGCGACCTGGACCTGAAAATCCTCCCCGACCGCGATGCGCAGGGCCGGGAAGTGGCAGAGTTCGCCGTGACGCTCAAGGACACCGGTACCGACAAAGTGATCGTCAGCGCGCACCACACGGTGGCGATGGAAACCGAAAACCTGATCATCGTACGTGAGCCCTTGGCAACCCGACGCGCCGGCCCGTATCACATTCAACTGGTGAAGGGCTTTGCAGTGATCAACCACAATTCGGCGCCGGACTTTCCGGATTACTTCACGGGGATGTACCGCAAGCAGCCTCAGGAAAATCCCTAGATTGCGGCTTAACCCTCACCGGGCAAGCGCACATTTCCCCCCGTAGCAGCTGTCGAGCCTTGGCGAGGCAAGCCGTAAGCGCCTTGTAACAGGGCGCCCGCTTGCCTTTACTCAGCGATTGAAGCGTTCTACCAACGCATATTGAGTGGCCGCCGTATTGGTCAGCTCCTTGCTCAGGCCTGTGGATTGATGGGCTTGCATCGACGTCTGGTCAGCCAGTTCGGCGATGGTGGTGATGTTGCGGCTGATCTCCTCGGCGACCGCGCTTTGTTCCTCGGTGGCGGCGGCGATCTGGGTGGTCATGTCGGTGATGTGGGACACCGCTTCGCTGATACCGACCAATGCCTGGTCCGCCTCCAGCACCCAGGCCACGCCTTCCTCGGCCTGGCGTTGGCCGTTTTCCATGCTTTGCACGGCGTTGTTGGACGACGCTTGCAGTTGGGTGATCAGGGCGTGGATCTGGGTGGTGGATTGGGAAGTGCGCTGGGCCAGTTGGCGCACTTCATCGGCCACCACGGCAAAGCCGCGGCCTTGCTCGCCGGCGCGGGCGGCTTCAATCGCAGCGTTGAGCGCCAGCAGGTTGGTTTGATCGGCGATGCCTTTGATCACGTCCACCACGCTGCCGATTTCGTCGCTGTCCTTGGCCAATTGCGCCACGGTGGTGCCGGTTTCGCCTACGACGGCGGATAGCCGCTCGATGGCCAGGCGGGTATCACGCGCCACTTCACGGCCACGGCCGGTCAGCACGTTGGCTTGCTGGGTGGCGTCGGCCGTGCGCTGCACGTGGCTGGCGACTTCCTGGGTGGTCGCCGCCATCTGGTTGACGGCGGCGGAGACCTGCTCGGTTTCAACGCGCTGGCGATCCAGGCCTTTGGAACTGGCGGTGGCCAACTGATCCGATTGCCCGGCCAGGGCGCTGAGCTGTTCGGCACTGTCCTGCAAGCGGGTGAGGCAGGTTTTCAGGCGGGCGTTCTGGCTGAGGAACGCGGTTTCCAAGCGCGCCTGAGGGCCGCTCGCGTCGCTGTACATCTGGGCGATCAAGGCATCCGATGTCGAGGGTTCGACACCCGCCAGCAGGCGCAAGGTGCTGCCTTGGCGGACGCGTGAGCAGAGCATGCCCACCGGCACGGCGACGGCAACGGCCACGGCAATGGCGACCGGGGCGCTGAGGAACAGCCCGGCCACACTGCCGGCGATACCGGTGGCTGCGTACGGGATGCAGCTCACCAGCGCCGGCACCCAGGCATTCATGGATGAAACGCCAGATTTGCCTTGGCCCAGGCGTCGGTACAGCGCCTCGGCGCGGCGGATTTCATCGGCCGTGGGTTTGACCCGCACGGACTCGAAACCCACTACCCGGCTGCCTTCGAAGATCGGCGTGACGTAGGCGTTGACCCAATAATGGTCGCCGTTTTTCGAGCGGTTCTTGACGATGCCCATCCACGGCAGGCCTTGCTTGAGTGCAGCCCACATGTGCGCAAAGACGGCCGGGGGCACATCGGGGTGACGCACAATGTTCTGCGGCGCGCCGATCAAATCGGCGCGTTCAAAGCCGCTGATTTCGACAAAGGCGTCGTTGCAATAAGTGATGCCACCCTGAGTATCGGTGGCGGAGATAAGTTTTTGTGACGGCGCGAGTGATATCTCGCGTTGTGTTACGGGCTGGTTGTTGCGCATTCCGACTACTCCCTGGTTGCACACACTCCATCGGCGCCAACGTGCAGAAGATTAATCCACATTGGCTATTTCGCCAGCCATTGGTCAAAAGCCTGAAATTAATCGACGAAAAACCCCATAATGGCGGCCATTTTTGTTTAGCCCGTTATTCTGGTGTGCCCCCATGGAAATCAAGGTCAACTTTCTCGACAACCTCCGGCTTGAAGCCAAGTTCGATGACTTCACGGTGATTGCCGACCAACCGATTCGCTATAAAGGCGACGGTTCGGCACCGGGGCCATTCGATTACTTCCTGGCATCGTCGGCGCTCTGCGCGGCGTACTTTGTGAAGCTGTACTGCCAGACCCGCAATATCCCCACGGACAATATTCGCCTGTCCCAGAACAACATCGTCGACCCGGAAAACCGCTACAACCAGATCTTCAAGATCCAGGTCGAATTGCCGGCGGATATTTCCGATAAGGACCGCCAGGGCATCCTGCGTTCCATCGACCGTTGCACCGTGAAAAAAGTGGTACAGGCCGGGCCGGAGTTTGTAATCGAGGAAGTCGAAAATCTCGACGCCGATGCCCAGGCGTTGTTGATGCCCGCAAGCACCTCGGAAGGCGGCACCTACATCGCCGGCAAGGACCTGCCGCTGGAGCAGACCATCGCCAACATGTCCGGCATTCTTGCCGGCCTGGGCATGAAGATCGAGATTGCCTCGTGGCGCAATATCGTGCCCAACGTGTGGTCGTTGCATATCCGCGATGCGCATTCGCCGATGTGTTTCACCAACGGCAAGGGCGCGACCAAAGAGGGCGCGCTGGCGTCGGCGTTGGGCGAATTCATCGAGCGGCTCAACTGCAACTTCTTCTACAACGATCAGTTCTGGGGAGAGGAACTGGCCAACGCGCCGTTCGTGCATTACCCGGACGAGCGCTGGTTCCAGCCGGGCCCGAATGACGAGTTGCCAACCGAGATCCTCGACGCCTACTGCCGCAAGGTCTACGACCGCGAAGGCGAGTTGCGCGGTTCGCACCTGTTCGACACCAACTCCGGCAACGAAGCGCGTGGCATTGTTTCGCTGCCGTTCGTGCGCCAGTCCGATGGCGAGGTGGTGTACTTCCCGTCCAACCTGATCGAAAACCTCTACCTCAGCAACGGCATGAGTGCGGGCAATACCCTGGCTGAAGCCCAGGTGCAGTGCCTGTCGGAAATTTTCGAGCGTGCGGTCAAGCGTGAAATCATCGAAGGTGAATTTGCCCTGCCGGACGTGCCCGCCGAGGTGCTCGCCAAGTACCCGGGCATTGTGGCGGGCATTGAAGGCCTGGAAGCCCAGGGCTTCCCGGTGCTGGTCAAGGATGCGTCCCTGGGCGGCGAGTTCCCGGTGATGTGCGTGACCTTGATGAACCCGCGCACCGGCGGCGTGTTTGCCTCGTTCGGCGCCCACCCGAGCCTGGAAGTGGCGCTGGAACGCAGCCTTACCGAACTGCTGCAAGGCCGCAGTTTCGAAGGCTTGAACGACTTGCCGCCACCGACTTTCGAAGGCCAGGCGGTGACGGAGCCGAACAACTTCGTCGAGCACTTCATCGACTCCAGCGGCGTGGTGTCGTGGCGCTTCTTCAGCGCGCAGTCGGACTACGAATTTGTCGAGTGGGACTTCTGCGGCGAAGGCGAAGACTCCAACGTCCAAGAGGCTGCGACTTTGTTCGGCATCCTCGAAGGCATGGGCAAAGAAGCCTATATGGCGGTGTACGAGCACCTCGGCGCCACCGCGTGCCGCATCCTGGTGCCGGACTACTCGGAAATCTACCCGGTGGACGACCTGATCTGGGACAACACCAACAAGGCGCTGTTTTTCCGCGAGGACATCCTCAACCTGCACCGCCTGGACACAGAAGAATTGCAGGCACTGGTCGAGCGCCTGATCGAAAGCGAACTGGACGACTACACCGACATCACCACGCTGATCGGCATTGAGTTCGACGACAACACCGTGTGGGGCCAACTGACCATCCTGGAGTTGAAGCTGCTGATCTTCCTGGCCTTGCAGCAGCACGAGGAGGCGAAGGAGTGCGTGGAGATGTTCCTGCAGTACAACGACAACACCGCCGACCGTGGCCTGTTCTATCAGGCGCTGAACGCGGTGCTGGAGATGGAACTGGACGACGACCTGGACCTGGCGGACTACGAAGCCAACTTCCGCCGCATGTTTGGCAATGAGCGGATGGACGCAGTGATCGGCTCGGTGAATGGCAGTGTGCGGTTCCATGGGTTGACGCCGACCAGCATCAAACTGGAAGGGCTGGACCGGCATCTGCGCTTGATCGAGAGCTACAAGAAGCTGCACAGCGCACGGGCGAGTATTCAGTCAAACTGATATCGGGTGCACAGGCGCGCTGGCTTCTGTGGTGAGTTGGCTTGTGGGGTAAGTGGGCTTCTTATGGTGAGCAGGCTTGTGTGGTGAACGGGCTTGTGTGGTGAGCGGGCTTGCCCCGCGCTGGGCTGGCGCCAGAGCCCCATCAAGCCGCCCCCGTTTTTCCAGACAA
>NZ_JADDUM010000346.1 GCF_015163715.1 Pseudomonas cyclaminis | reverse complement strand
GGCTGCTTCGCAGCCCAGCGCGGGACAAGCCCGCTCACCACAACAGCGCGTTTGACATGAACTCCGCATTCACTGGAAGTTGTGTAGATACCTATGCTCGACTTGCCCCGGATAGCGGTTTTGCTGATTACCGCCGATTCGCCCAGCGCAACCGCAACCACTCAAGGTCTTCCGGCCGGGTCACCTTGATATTGTCCGTACGCCCTTCTATCAGGCGCGGCGCCTGGCCGGACCATTCCATGGCCGAGGCTTCGTCGGTAATGAGCGCGTCGGCCACCAGGCTGTCAGCCAGTGCGCGGTGCAAAGCGCCGAGGCGGAACATCTGGGGCGTGTAGGCTTGCCAGATCAGACTGCGATCCACGGTCTCCACCACCCGACCATGCTTGTCGCACGCTTCAGGGTATCGCGCGCCGGCACCGCCAAAAGGCCGCCGACGGGATCGTCAGCCAGTTCGCTCAATAAATTGTCGAGGTCCTCACGACTCAGATTGGGCCGGGCAGCATCATGCACCAGCACCCAATCCTCATCGCTGGCGCCCAGGGCATTGAGCTGCAGCAACGCGTTAAGCACAGAACCCGAGCGCTCGGCACCACCGTCCGCACGCTGGATACGCGGGTCAGCGGCACATGCCAGGTTTGGCCAATAGGGGTCATCAGAAGCCAGACTGACCACCAGGCCCTTGAGCGCTGGATGGTCGAGAAAACAGCCAAGGCTGTGTTCAAGAATAGTGCGCCCGCCCAGTTGCAAATATTGCTTGGGACGGTCCGCAGCCATACGGGCACCGACGCCCGCGGCAGGAATCACGGCCCAGAAGGCCGGCAAACTGTTGCTCATTGGGCCAACTGGTAGAGGGTTTCGCCCTCCTTGACCATGCCCAGTTCATGACGAGCCCGCTCTTCAACGGTCTCCGTGCCTTTTTTCAGCTCAAGCACTTCAGCATCCAGGACGCGGTTGCGCTCCAGCAAGATCTCGTTTTCGGCGTGCTGTGCAGCAATTTGCTCAGTCAGGTCTTTTACCTGCGCAAAGCTGCCATTACCCACCCACAGGCGGTACTGCAGGCCAGCCAGCAACAAGAGCAGGACGAGGAACAACCAATTGGGACTGCGCATCGAATATCGGGTATCCAGTGAAAAAAGACAGCCATGCCTAACTTTTGAAGCAACTGATAGCACGAAGCCTGGAAGAACCAGGCTTGTACTTGATAGCCATCAGATTAGCGTCGAAATGTTCACTTTCGTGAACTTTCCGACGCAATCCGCCGACTTTTTAGCATTTACAGATCAGCCGCGAAACTCGCCGCGACCGTTGTACTTGGCTTTGCCCGCCAGTTGCTCTTCGATACGCAGCAATTGGTTGTACTTGGAAACGCGATCGGAACGGCACAGGGAACCGGTCTTGATCTGGCCCGCCGAGGTGCCCACGGCCAGGTCGGCAATGGTCGAATCTTCGGTTTCGCCGGAGCGATGGGAGATCACGGCGGTGTAGCCCGCAGCCTTGGCCATCTGGATGGCTTCCAGGGTTTCGGTCAGGGTGCCGATCTGGTTGAACTTGATCAGGATCGAGTTGGCGATCTTTTTATCGATGCCTTCTTTCAGGATCTTGGTGTTGGTCACGAACAGGTCGTCGCCCACCAGTTGGACTTTCTCGCCGATCTTGTCGGTGAGGATTTTCCAGCCGTCCCAATCGGACTCGTCCAGGCCGTCTTCGATCGAGATGATCGGATAGCGCTGGGTCAGGCCCTTCAGGTATTCAGCAAAACCTTCGGAATTGAACACCTGGCCTTCGCCGGACAGGTTGTATTTGCCGTCTTCATAGAATTCGCTGGCGGCGCAGTCCAGGGCCAGGGTCACGTCAGTGCCCAGCGTGTAGCCAGCGTTGGCCACGGCTTCGGAGATCACTTTCAGTGCATCTTCGTTGGACGCCAGGTTTGGTGCGAAACCACCTTCGTCGCCTACGGCAGTGCTCAGGCCACGGGCCTTCAGGACAGCTTTCAGGTGATGGAAGATCTCGGTGCCCATGCGCAGGCCTTCGGAGAAGGTCTTGGCGCCAACCGGCTGCACCATGAATTCCTGGATATCGACGTTGTTATCCGCGTGCTCGCCACCGTTGATGATGTTCATCATCGGCACCGGCATCGAGTAGACACCCGGCGTACCGTTCAGGTTGGCGATGTGGGCGTACAGCGGCAGGTCCTGGTCCTGGGCAGCGGCCTTGGCAGCAGCCAGGGACACGGCGAGGATCGCGTTGGCGCCCAGGCTACCTTTGTTTTCGGTGCCGTCGAGCTTGATCATCGCGTGGTCCAGGGCTTTCTGGTCCAGCGGATCCTTGCCCAGCAACAGGTCACGGATCGGGCCGTTGATGTTGGCTACAGCCTTGAGTACACCCTTGCCCAGGTAACGGCTCTTGTCGCCATCACGCAGTTCCAGCGCTTCGCGCGAACCGGTGGAAGCACCGGACGGCGCGCAGGCGCTGCCGATGATGCCGTTATCGAGAAGCACGTCGGCTTCGACGGTGGGGTTGCCACGGGAGTCGAGAACTTCACGACCTTTGATGTCGACGATTTTTGCCATTGTTGTAAACACTCCAAAGTTGACGAAAACGACGCAGCTGAAGGGAAACTTTTGACCGACCGCAAGGGTGGAACAACGGGGCAGGCTTGCAGGCGACAAGGCTCAGGCCCGAGGGCCTGAACAGAAAACGTGGGAAAGTCTACCGGAGAAACGACGCTTACGCGGTCTCTACCGTCGGAAAACTCTTGACCAGTTCGTCCAACTGCTTGAGCTGGGCCAGGAATGGCTCCAGCTTGTCCAGGCGCAGGGCACATGGACCGTCGCATTTGGCGTTGTCCGGATCCGGGTGGGCTTCCAGGAACAGGCCAGCCAGGGACTGGCTGATGCCGGCCTTGGCCAGGTCCAATACCTGGGCACGACGCCCACCGGCTGAGTCGGCGCGACCACCGGGCATTTGCAGCGCGTGGGTCACGTCGAAGAACACCGGGTATTCGAACTGCTTCATGATGCCGAAACCGAGCATGTCCACCACGAGGTTGTTGTAGCCGAAGCTCGAACCGCGCTCGCAGAGGATCAACTGGTCGTTACCCGCTTCCACGCACTTGTTCAGGATGTGTTTCATCTCCTGGGGCGCGAGGAACTGGGCTTTCTTGATATTGATCACTGCGCCGGTCTTGGCCATCGCGACGACCAGATCGGTCTGGCGCGACAGGAAGGCCGGCAACTGGATGATGTCGCACACCTCGGCGACCACGGCAGCCTGTTCAGGCTCGTGGACATCGGTGATGATCGGTACACCGAAGGCTTGCTTGATGTCCTGGAAGATCCGCATGCCTTCTTCAAGGCCTGGGCCGCGATAGGAGGTCACGGACGAACGGTTGGCCTTGTCGAAGCTGGCCTTGAACACGTAAGGGATACCCAGTTTCTGGGTAACCTTCACGTACTCTTCACAGACCTGCATCGCCATGTCACGGCTTTCCAGCACGTTCATGCCGCCGAACAGCACCATGGGCTTGTCGTTGGCAATCTCGATGTCGCCTACGCGAATGATCTTCTGGGCCATCAGGTTTACGCCTTCTTCTGATGTTGCGTCAGTGCAGCTTTGACGAAACCGCTGAACAACGGGTGACCGTCGCGTGGAGTCGAGGTGAACTCTGGGTGGAACTGGCAAGCGACGAACCATGGATGATCCGGTGCCTCGACCACTTCAACCAGCGCGCCATCACCGGAGCGACCGGAGATTTTCAGGCCGGCTTCCTTGATCTGCGGCAGCAGGTTGTTGTTCACTTCGTAGCGGTGGCGGTGACGCTCGACGATCACGTCCTTGCCGTAGCAATCGTGAACCAGCGAGCCCGGCTCCAGCAGGCAATCCTGCGCGCCAAGGCGCATGGTGCCGCCCAGGTCGGAGCTTTCGGTACGGGTTTCAACAGCGCCCGTGGCGTCTTCCCACTCGGTGATCAGGCCCACGACCGGGTGACCGCTCTTGCTGTCGAACTCGGTGGAGTTGGCATCTTTCCAGCCCAGCACGTTACGGGCGAACTCGATAACGGCCACTTGCATGCCCAGGCAGATACCCAGGTACGGCACCTTGTTCTCACGAGCGTACTGCACGGCGGTGATCTTGCCTTCCACGCCCCGCAGGCCGAAACCGCCGGGAACGAGAATCGCGTCAACACCTTCGAGCAGCGCGGTGCCCTGGTTCTCGATGTCTTCGGAGTCGATGTAGCGCAGGTTGACCTTGGTACGGTTGCTGATACCGGCGTGGCTCATCGCTTCGATCAGCGATTTGTACGCGTCCAGCAATTCCATGTACTTGCCGACCATGGCGATGGTGACTTCATGCTCAGGATTGAGCTTGGCGTCGACCACGGCTTCCCACTCGGACAGGTCCGCGCCATTGCACTGCAGGCCGAAACGCTCGACCACAAAATCGTCCAGGCCTTGCGAATGCAGGATGCCCGGGATCTTGTAGATGGTGTCGGCGTCTTCCAGGGCAATCACCGCACGTTCTTCAACGTTGGTGAACTGCGCGATCTTGCGACGCGAGGAAATATCGATCGGGTGATCGGAACGGCACACCAGCACGTCCGGCTGCAGGCCGATGGAACGCAGTTCCTTGACCGAGTGCTGGGTTGGCTTGGTCTTGGTTTCGCCGGCGGTGGCGATGTACGGCACCAAGGTCAGGTGCATCAGCATCGCGCGCTTGGCGCCGACTTCGAAACGCAACTGGCGGATGGCTTCGAGGAACGGTTGGGATTCGATGTCACCCACGGTGCCACCGATCTCGACCATCGCCACGTCGGCATCGCCTGCACCCTTGATGATGCGGCGCTTGATTTCGTCGGTGATGTGCGGGATCACCTGGATGGTTGCACCCAGGTAGTCACCACGGCGCTCCTTGCGCAGCACGTGCTCGTAGACACGGCCCGTGGTGAAGTTGTTGTTCTGGGTCATGGTCGTGCGGATGAACCGCTCGTAGTGGCCCAGGTCCAGGTCAGTCTCGGCGCCGTCGTGTGTGACGAACACTTCACCGTGCTGGAACGGGCTCATGGTGCCCGGGTCGACGTTGATGTACGGGTCCAGCTTGAGCATGGTGACTTTAAGCCCCCGCGCCTCCAGGATGGCCGCCAATGAAGCGGAGGCAATGCCTTTCCCCAATGAAGAAACAACACCGCCCGTGACGAATATGTAGCGCGTCATGAAAAACCCTAGAAGTCTGCGTTAAAGCGGTCCGAGCCGCCGGGGAAAGCGAAGAGAGGCCGAAGCCCCCGATCACCTGCATTAATCACAGTGCACCTTTCAAAAAAACCGCCGCGTTGTGACAGACCAGCAGTGAAACTGCCAGTACGTTGATCGCTACACATTTTTTGGAATCGCCCAGCAAAGACTGCTTGGTAATCGGCAACTGCTGCGATTCAGGCGAATCCACAGAAGTTGTATCAAGAAGGGAGCGTAGTCTACCGGAAAGGCGCCATCAGCTCAAACCTTGATCGCAGGTCTGTGGCATCCAATGTAATTGCCAGCCTCGACTGGGTGCCGCCCAATGTCCAATGAGGCTGGGCACGCCCAGCAATTGCTCGCCCCGATACAGCAGCGGCAATCTGCCACGGACGAAACCCGGCACGCCACTTTCGTTAAGCAGGCGCTTCAAGTCACGCCGACCTCGGCCGGGCACCTCCACGATTTCACCGCCTTGGCGATAACGCACCTCCAGCGGGCCTTCGGGCACCTCGCCAATAAGGTTCAGCAGGCCATTGCCGGGTAACTCTAGTGGGTTTTGCGGATCGGGCCAGCTCACCGTTGCGTCGGAAAATTCCGACCAGATTGCAGGCAACCACCAAATGCGTTCGCCACAGCGGTGCAACTCGCCGTCAGCCAAGCGCCATAGAGGCTGTGCGCCGGCCTTGGCATCACGTAAGGAATACCAACTGGCCCAGTGGTCGCTGTCGGGTAACCGGGTGAGCGGAGTCAGCCAGTGACGCAGGGCGTTGCGCTGGCGGGCATCGGAAAGCTCGCGCAGTGCTGCCAGAGCCAGGGATGGCAACTGAAGCCAGGGAAACGGCGAAGGTCGATCCGCGACCTGCAAGTCCATGCGGGCCAGCTCATCAAGCAGTCCCTGGGCGTCGCTCAGGTGCTCGGCGGTACGGGCCAGGCTTGAGACAGCCTGGGGCCAGCGCTCAATGAGCGTGGGGAAAACGCGATGCCGCAGGTAATTACGCGAGAACCGTGGATCGGCATTGGATGGATCCTCGATCCACTCCAATTGATGCTCGTGGGCGTAAGTCTCCAGTTCCGCACGGGAGACATCCAGCAACGGGCGCACCAGATGCCCCCCCGCCAATGGACGCTGCACCGGTATTGCCGCCAACCCGCGCACCCCGGCCCCGCGCAAGAGGCGAAACAGCAGGGTCTCAGCCTGATCGTCGCGATGCTGGCCCGTGAGCATGACCTCCCCTGGCCCGACCACCTCGGCAAACGCCTGGTAACGCGCCTCACGGGCGGCGCGCTCAAGACTGGCGCCAGGCTGGACCTGTACGTGCATGACGCGCAGGGGCACGCCCAGGCTGTCGCACACCGCCTGACAATGACTTGGCCACGCGTCGGCGGCAGCTTGCAGGCCATGGTGGACATGAACGGCGCTGAGCGGCGGGAGGTGTTCGGTGTTGGCGAGGAGGTGGAGCAGGACAGTGGAATCAAGACCGCCGGAGAAAGCGACATGCAAGGCGGGGGCATTGCGCCAGGGGGCCAGGGCGTGCCGTAGTTTGGCGGTTAAGCAGGGCTTCATGGAAAGTACCGCCATCGATCTGTAATGCGATAACCCAGCATACACAAAGCAAATGTGGGAGGGGACTTGCCCCCGATAGCGGTGGGTCAGCCACCCTATTGACTGACTGACACCCGGCTATCGGGGGCAAGCCCCCTCCCAGACTTAGTCTTGCTGCGACGTTAGAGGCCGTAGCTCATCAGGCGCTCGTAACGACGGGCCAGCAGTGCTTCGTTATCCAGCTTCTTGAGCATCGCCAGTTGCGAGCCCAGCTCGGCACGGATGGTCGCAGCAGCAGCGGCCGGGTCGCGGTGGGCGCCGCCCAGTGGCTCGGCGATCACTTTGTCCACGATGCCAAGGCCTTTGAGGCGATCGGCGGTGATGCCCATGGCTTCGGCAGCGTCCGGCGCCTTTTCTGCGGTTTTCCACAGGATCGAGGCACAACCTTCCGGAGAGATCACCGCGTAGGTCGAGTATTGCAACATGTTCAGTTGGTCGCAGACGCCAATGGCCAGTGCACCGCCGGAACCACCTTCACCAATCACCGTAGCGATGATCGGGGTTTTCAGGCGGGACATCACGCGCAGGTTCCAGGCAATCGCTTCGCTCTGGTTGCGTTCTTCAGCGTCGATACCCGGGTAGGCACCCGGCGTGTCGATGAAGGTCAGGATCGGCATTTTGAAACGTTCGGCCATTTCCATCAGGCGGCATGCCTTGCGGTAGCCTTCCGGACGCGGCATGCCGAAGTTGCGGCGGACTTTCTCGCGCACTTCACGGCCTTTCTGGTGACCGATCACCATCACTGGCTGGTCGTCCAGGCGAGCGATACCGCCCACGATGGCCGCGTCGTCGGAGAAGTGGCGGTCGCCATGCAGCTCGTCGAACTCGGTGAAGATGTGCTGAATGTAGTCCAGGGTGTATGGACGGCGCGGGTGGCGGGCCAGGCGGGCGATCTGCCAGCTGGTCAGCTTGCCGAAGATGTCTTCGGTAAGGGTACTGCTCTTGTCTTGCAGGCGGGCGATCTCATCGCCGATATTCAGCGAATTGTCATTGCCGACCAGGCGCAGCTCTTCGATCTTGGCTTGCAGGTCAGCGATCGGCTGTTCGAAATCAAGAAAATTCGGGTTCATAAGCGTCCGTCTTGGGTCGACGGCCAGGGCGTGCCTGGCCAGCCGGTTGTCTGTTCGCGCCCTACCTTAAGGGAGAGGCGCGTTCAGGTCGAGATTAAATGTTCAGCCGAGGTCAGACGTGCTGACCGTCAGCGGTATTGGAGGAAGACGTTGTCTCGGCCGAACTGGTCACGCAAAGCTTGAATCAAGCCATCAGCAGGATCAATTCGCCAGGTCTCGCCGAACTGCAACATGGCCTTGGCGTCATTGCCGGTGTACTCCATGGTCACCGGGCATGCGCCACGGTGGCGCTTGAGCAGGTCGCCCAACCAGCGTAGTTGATCGCCCTTGAGCGCATCGGTCTTGACCTTCAAACGCAGGCTTTCAGCCAGGTTGGTACGCGCATCTTCCATGCTCATCACCCGCTTGATGCGCAGGCGCAGGCCACCGGAGAAGTCATCGTTGCTGACCTCCCCTTCCACCACCACCATGGCATCGGTCTGCAGCAGCGACTGCGCCGAATGGAAGGCGTCGGCAAACAGCGACGCTTCGATGCGACCCGAACGGTCGTCGAGGGTGATGAACCCCATCTTGTCGCCCTTTTTATTTTTCATCACCCGCAGGGCGATGATCATGCCAGCGACGGTCTGGGTGTCCCGCGCCGGTTTCAGGTCGATGATGCGCTGGCGGGCGAAACGGCGGATCTCGCCTTCGTATTCGTCAATCGGGTGACCGGTGAGGTACAGGCCCAAGGTGTCTTTTTCACCCTTGAGACGTTCCTTGAGGGTCAATTCCTTGGCCTTGCGGTGGTTGCCGTACACGTCCGCGTCTTCTTCGACGAACAGCCCGCCAAACAGGTCGGCATGGCCGCTGTCATGGGTGCGGGCAGTCTGTTCGGCAGCCTTGATCGCTTCCTCCATGGCAGTCAGCAGCACCGCGCGGTTGCGGTCGATATTCGCCTGGTAGGCCTTCGGTTCGTCGTGGAAATACGGGCCAAGACGGTCCAGCGCGCCGCTGCGGATCAGGCCATCGAGGGTTCGCTTGTTGATGCGCTTGAGGTCAACCCGTGCGCAGAAGTCGAACAGGTCCTTGAACGGGCCGTCCTGACGCGCTTCGGTAATCGCCTCCACCGGGCCTTCGCCCACGCCCTTGATCGCGCCCAGGCCATAAATGATGCGGCCTTCGTCGTTCACCGTGAACTTGAACTCCGAGGCGTTCACGTCCGGTGCATCGAGGCGCAGCTTCATGGTGCGCACTTCCTCGATCAAGGTCACGACCTTGTCGGTGTTGTGCATATCCGCCGAGAGTACCGCCGCCATGAACGGCGCCGGGTAGTGGGCTTTCAGCCACGCGGTCTGGTACGACACCAGGCCGTAGGCGGCGGAGTGGGATTTGTTGAAGCCATAACCGGCGAATTTTTCCACCAGGTCGAAAATGTTACCGGCCAGATCGGCATCGATATTGTTGGTGGCGCAACCTTCAATGAAACCGCCGCGCTGCTTGGCCATTTCCTCGGGTTTCTTTTTACCCATGGCTCGACGCAGCATGTCCGCGCCGCCGAGGGTGTAGCCCGCCATCACCTGGGCGATCTGCATCACCTGTTCCTGGTACAGGATGATGCCGTAGGTCGGCGCCAGTACAGGCTTGAGGCCTTCGTACTGGTAGTCGGAGTGCGGGTACGCCAATTCGGCGCGGCCGTGCTTACGGTTGATGAAGTCGTCAACCATGCCCGATTGCAGTGGGCCCGGACGGAACAGGGCCACCAGTGCGATCAAGTCTTCCAGGCAGTCGGGCTTGAGCTTTTTGATCAGCTCTTTCATGCCCCGCGACTCAAGCTGGAACACCGCCGTCGTTTCGGCTTTTTGCAGCAGCTGGTACGTCGGCTTGTCGTCCAGGGGGATGAACGCAATATCCAGCGGTTCTTCGTCGACCTTGGCGCGCTCGCGGTTGATGGTCTTGAGCGCCCAGTCGATGATGGTCAGCGTCCGCAGGCCGAGGAAGTCGAACTTCACCAGGCCAGCCGCCTCCACGTCGTCCTTGTCGAACTGGGTCACCAGGCCGCCGCCTTCTTCGTCGCAATAGATCGGCGAAAAGTCAGTGAGCTTGGTCGGCGCAATGACCACGCCACCCGCGTGTTTACCGACGTTACGCACCACGCCTTCGAGCTTGCGGGCCATGTCCCAGATTTCAGCGGCCTCTTCATCTATCTTGATGAAGTCACGCAGGATTTCTTCCTGCTCGTAGGCCTTTTCCAGGGTCATGCCGACTTCGAACGGGATCATCTTCGACAGGCGATCAGCCAGGCCGTAGGACTTGCCCTGCACCCGCGCCACGTCGCGGATTACCGCCTTGGCGGCCATGGAACCGAAGGTGATGATCTGGCTGACGGCATTGCGGCCATATTTCTCGGCCACGTATTCGATCACGCGGTCGCGACGTCCATGCAGAAGTCAACGTCGAAGTCGGGCATGGAAACCCGTTCCGGGTTCAGGAACCGTTCGAACAGCAGGTCATATTCCAGGGGGTCGAGGTCGGTGATCTTCTGTACATAGGCCACCAGCGAGCCGGCGC
>NZ_JADDUM010000345.1 GCF_015163715.1 Pseudomonas cyclaminis | reverse complement strand
CGAAGCAGGCTTCAGCGCTTGGTTGCCCGTGCTTGATCGACATCAAGGCGCGGGCAACCAAGCGCGGGCCTCTAATCGGGCGCTGCCGGTCACGTCAGCTGCCTGTGCGTGGTGGTTGCTGCCGGTCTTTGTCTTTACCGCCCGCATCGGGCTTGGTGGTTTTGTCCGGCTGTTTGACGGTGTCCTGGCTTTTTTTGCCACTGTCGGCCGGGCTGCTCGGGTAAGTGCCGGGCGGCAGTGCCGACCCTGCAGCGCCGTCGTCTGCGACAGCCGTGGCGGCAGGTGTCGGGTTGTCGCCAAAGGCGGCCGTTACGGGTTGGCCTGACAGGGCTGCCAGGCAGAGTGCAAGCACGATTCCTTGTCTATTCGTCATGATTCAATCCTCTTGATTCATCGAACACACCCGTGGAGGTGTCCACGGGCCGACCGGTGCATTACGCAGTCATTGGCTTGCCTGCCGTCGCCTTCTTATGCGCGGCCTTCATGGCTTGCATTTGTGCACCCAGTTCTTCCAGCAATGCCTTGCCCAGCAGTTTTTTCGCTTGAGGAAACATCTCGGTTTCCTCTTCTTCGATGTGATGTTCCAGCAGCTCCTTGACCACCTTCACCCGACCGGAAAACTCGGTGGTGGACGGTTCCGTCTGCTTCAAGTCAGGCAGCACCAGGGAGTCGACGGTGCGATGCTCTTCCTTGGCTTCGTGGTACATGATGTCCTGTTCCTTGCCGCCGGCTTTACGGAAGGCCGGGTACAGAATCTCTTCCTCAAGCCGGGTGTGCAGGCTGATTTCCATTTCGAGTTTAGCCAACAGGTCGGTGCGTTTTTTAACCCCGCGTTCGGTGGACTCACTCAGTTGGGTCAACAGTGTTTTGACACGTTCATGGTCGGCTTTAAGCAGGTCTATTGCATTCATGATGAAACCTCACAGACAGGATTTGGGCGCGTCGAAGTGCGCGCTTCGTCTGGTGGGAAATTGCATAAGTCAGACCACTCTCGACGATAAGTAAAAAGTCATTTGAATCAATAGGTTGATATCGACTTTGAAGAGCCTCTGTCGTGCAGCTTGCATGGTCGGCCTCTGAGCAGGTTGCATTAAACCCGCCGCCATCCGCGCAACGGACAGACGCTGGCGACTCGACATGTGCCGCAATCATTGGGCGAGAGCGCACTGGCGTAATTTCGATGGAACCCTTGGGGCGAATGCTTGACCTAACCCATAGACCTCAGGAGGTGAATCATGGAAATGCATTATGTCTGGATCGGTTTGGCGGTGATTCTGCTGCTCTTTGAACTGTGGGCGATCAATGTCGTATTACGCAGCACCAGTGGCTGGGAGACCAAGGGGTTGTGGCTGGTGATTCTGATCTTTGTGCCGTTGCTGGGCCTGATTGCGTGGGCGATGCTCGGACCTAAGCGCGAGATGCCGGAACACCGCAGGAGCTGACGCCGACGGCAGTCAGCAAACAGGCGCCTCATGGGCGCCTGTTTACGTTCAGGTGCCGGATATCAGCCGGCCAGCGCCTTGGCAATCGCTTCACTGAATGCGGGCAAGTCGTCTGGCGTACGGGAGGTGATCAAGGTCCAGCCATTGGCGTCGCATTGCTTGACCTCGGCGTCGACCCAACCGGCGGCGCCGGCGTTTTCCAGGTCGATGCGTACGCTTTTATAGGAGGTCAGGGTCTTGCCTTTGATCACGCCCGCGTCGATCAGCGTCCAGGGCCCGTGACAGATGGCCGCAATGGTCTTGCCGGCGTCGGCGAAGCTCTTGATCAAGCGCAGTGCCGCTGCGTCCTGGCGCAGGGTGTCGGCGTTGACGGTGCCGCCGGGAATCACCAGCGCATCAAAATCGTCGCTCTGGACATCCGACAGTTGAACGTCGGATTCAACGGTCCTGTCCTTTTCGGTATCACCGACAAACGTCTGGGTGGTGCCACCTTTGCTGGAAGCGTGGGTCACCGTCGCGCCAAGACCGCGCAGTGCATCCAGGGGCTTGAGCAACTCGTCGCGCTCGATACCGGTATTGGAGGTGATGATGAGGATTTTCTTGCCGTTGAGTTGCGCGCTCATGGTCGATTGTCTCCTGGGTAGAAGGGTTGTGGGCGGTGGATTCCTGGCCCTTTCAACGTTGCAGATACCTGACTGTTGAGGGCGCGCTTGGGCAAAAGGTTTAAATTTTTTTGCGTCGATTTCTGCGCGGTAATTTCCTTGAACTATCGAAATTCCCAACGCTCTGCTTCACAAAGGAGGCGACTTTTCGTACTCCCGCCATTGCCTGGAGAGACACCGTGGCCGCTCGTAAAACTCTCGACCGTATCAGTTCGCAAGATGTCCGCACATGCACAGAGCCAGCCGTCAAGGCTGAGCGCAAACCGGGCCAATAAGCATGGCGCGCGCCATTACCGCCTCTGAATTGGGGATCGAACTCAAGCCAGACGATGACAGCGGCTTGTTCAAGTGGTTTATCGCCAGTTTCCTGATGGGCAAACGCATCCAGGCTCCCATCGCGGCACAGGCCTACAGGGAGATTGTGGAAGAGCAGGGGCGCGACACCGCGCGCAAGTTGCAGCACTGTACGTCGCGGGAGTTGGTGGCAATGCTGGGGCGTGCCCATTACGTTCGCTACGACGAATCCACTGCGCAGCGGCTGCTGGACCTCAGCGCAAAACTGAACGCCGAGTATGCCGGCAAGATCACCCACATCCGCCGCGCCAGCGCCGACCGCCAGGCATTTGAGAAGCGGCTGGCCGAGTTCGATGGCGTAGGCCCCAAGACTATCGAGATTTTCATGCGCGACGCGGCGGCGGTGCTGTTTTGACGGCATCGTTGTACGTCGGTTGTGCCGGTTGGAGCTTGCCGCGTGAGCACTGGCCGGCGCCCTGTACCTACTCGACCTCAACCCGCAACACCTCCAACCCTAACTGCTCATACGCCTCCACATTTGGCACGTGCCACTCGGTAATCAACGTGTGAATCCGACTGCAGGGCGCCACCACAAACGGCTCCACCGCACCGAGTTTGTCCGCCATGGTCACGGCGACAACCTGGGAAGCGCTGTCGAGCAAGGCTTGCTTGACCACCACTTCATCAAAATGCAGCGAGCTGATGCCCACCTGTGGATGCAGCGCGCACACGCCGGTGAACAACAGGTCGGCCTTGATGCTCTGGATCAGGCGCACGGCCTCGTGCCCACCGGTGGACAGCGTGGCCGGGTTGAGTTGGCCGCCGGCCAGAATCACTTTCACATGGGGATGATCGGCCAAGGCGATGGCGATCATCGGCGAGGTCGTGACACCGTCAGGTGGACCGCCCGCGGCAATGACTGGGCGATCTGCAGCGTGGTCGAGCCGGAGTCGAACAGCACAATCTGGCCGTCTTCCACTCGGCCCGCCGCCCATTGCGCGAGTTGGCGCTTGGCATCATTGGTCTCGCCGACCCGCGTGAAAAAGTCTTTGCCCGTGTCTTTGGGCCGGGGCAGGGCGCGCCGTGCACGCGCTGCAACAGGCCGGCGGCGGCCAGTTCGCCGAGGTCGCGGCGGATGGTGTCCTGGGACACGGCAAAGTGCTCTACCAGTCCGAGGCGGTGACTTTGCCGTCACGTTCCAGCAGCAACAGAATCTTCTGCTTGCGCAGGGAAGGCAGATCGATGGCGTGATGGGTGTCGTGCATGTTTGTGCGCTTTTTTGCGGGTTTATGCGAGATTAATCGCCCGCCCCTATAAACGCAATGGCTGGTTGAGCGACCGCCGGGCGGTTACTCTCTGAGCTCAGTTCAGGGAGAGGTGACCTAGATGTCGTTGATCACAACCATCGAAGATTTACGCAGGCTTGCGCAAAAACGTGTCCCAAGGATGTTCTACGATTACGCCGATTCCGGCTCCTGGACTGAGAGCACCTACCGCGCCAATGAAAGCGATTTTGCCTCCATCAAGTTCCGCCAGCGCGTGGCGCGCAACATCGATGAGCGCTCGATCCGCACCACCATGATCGGCCAGGACATGGCCATGCCCGTGGCCCTGGCACCTACCGGCCTGGCGGGCATGCAGCATGCCGATGGGGAGATTCTCACCGCCCGTGCTGCCGCCAGATTCGGCCTGCGCTACACCTTGTCGACCATGAGCATCTGCTCCCTGGAGGACATCGCCGAACAGGTGGGCCAGCCGTTCTGGTTCCAGCTGTATGTGATGCGCGACCGCGCCTTTGTCGAGCAACTGATCGAGCGGGCCAAGGCCGCCGGTGTGGATGCGCTGGTGCTGACCCTCGACTTGCAGATCCTCGGGCAGCGGCACAAGGACTTGATCAATGCCCTGTCAGCACCGCCCAAATTGACCCTGCCGAATATCCTCAACATGGCCACCAAGCCGCGCTGGGTGATGGGCATGCTTGGTACTCGGCGCCGCGGTTTCGGCAACATCGTCGGGCATGTGAAGGGCGTGGCGGACATGAGTTCGTTGTCGTCCTGGACCGCACAACAGTTTGACCCCCGCCTGAGCTGGGACGATGTGGAATGGATCAAGAAGTGCTGGGGCGGCAAGCTGATCATCAAGGGCATCCTTGATGTTGAAGATGCGCGCCTGGCGGCCGATTCGGGTGCGGATGCCTTGGTGGTGAGCAACCATGGCGGCCGTCAGCTGGATGGCGCCCCGTCGAGCATCAGCCAGTTGCCGGCGATAGTCGACGCGGTGGGCGAGCGTATCGAGGTGTGGCTCGATGGTGGTATTCGTTCTGGCCAGGATGTCCTCAAGGCGATGGCGCTCGGCGCCAAGGGCACCATGATCGGCCGTCCGCACTTGTATGGTTTGGGCGCCATGGGCGAGGCGGGCGTAACCAAGGCCCTTGACATCATCGCCCGTGAATTGGACGTGTCGATGGCGCTGTGTGGCTATAACGATATACGCGATGTGAACCGTGAGATTTTGCTGCCAGGGACCTTTCCAGAACGCATTGCCTGAGCAAATAAATCGTAAAAATACGAAAAGAGTTGTCCACGAAAACCGTGGGTATCTCTGTGGATAACTTTGCAAGACCCCAGCGGGTATGGCGATTTAGCCCGCGGTCAATATTTGATCAACTTTCAGCGAGGCCCAGTATGGGCAGGGTTGGCGCTTGACAGCCAAGCGCGAACCCAGTGCCGAAAAGCGCTTTTATGACTCGCCGTCGCGCCCTGTGGAGTGTGTGACAACCTGGGGCGGCATCCTGGCCTGCATCAGGTTGTCGAGTGCCTGGCGATAACTGCGACCGGCCAGGCTCATGCTGTTGTTATGGCTGGCGCCCGGCACCAACAACAGCCGCTTGGGCTCCTGGGCGGCTTCAAACAGTTGCTGGCTGAAGCGCGGTGGCACGTAGCGGTCGTCCAGGCCATGCACCACCAGTAATGGCATATGGATGTCGGCAATCTTGTCGATGGAATCAAACTTCTGCGACAGCAACCAGCGCACCGGCAATGACGTGTTGGCGACCGCCGTGGCGACGTCTGCGAGGGAGGTGAAGGTGGATTCGATCACCAGTCCGCGCACCGGCAGTGGCGTTTGCCTGCCCAGCTCGGCAGCCAGGTCGATGGCGACAGCGCCCCCCGAGGGAATGCCCGTAGATCAGGCGCTTGCTCGGGTCAGGTTGCAGCAGCTGGAAGCGCTCCCAGGCGATGCGCGCATCTTCGTACACCGTGGTTTCCGACGGCAGCTCACCGTGGCTTTGGCCAAAGCGCGATAGTCGATGGCCAATACCGAGTACCCAAGCGCGTGCAGTTGCTCGATGCGAAACAACTGCCCGGTGAGGTTCCAGCGCACGCCGTGCAGGTAGAGGATCGCGGGCGCGTCCTTCTTGTCCGCTGGGTACCACCAGCCATGAATGTTCTGCCCCGACTTGAAACTGGCAGGCTTGAGTTCGAATTCCTGCACCGCCTTGGGCAAGCCGCCGTACCAACTGGCGGTACCCGGCTCGATGCGAAACACCAGCTCGCGCTCCTTGTGTTGCAGCACGCTGCAGCCCACCGGCAGGCCAATGATCAACAACGCCATGCACAGCATGGGCAACCAGCGCAGGCTCAGGCGCGACATAAAACGAGAGGGCATGAAGGTTCCAGGGCAAAGGTGAAGCAGCGTTTTTAACAGATGGCCTGCACAAGCAGGCATTAATTCGACGGCCGTGCATAGCGATTGCTTGCAAAGTGTTACAGCGCTGACAATGGCTTCCTTCTTTGAGCCAAGGACCGACCATGGACAACAGCCCCGTGCGCATCACCGCCGAAGAGACTCTCTCGGACAACTGGTACCTGCTGAAAAAATACAGCTTCGACCTGCGCCGCCGCGACGGCAGTTGGCAAGCCCAGACCCGCGAGGTCTACGACCGCGGCAATGGCGCGACCATCCTGCTGTACAACCGTGCGCAACGTAGCGTGTTGCTGATTCGCCAATTCCGCATGCCCACTTTCGTCAATGATTACCACGGTTACCTGATCGAAGCGGCGGCGGGGCTGCTGGACAATGCCAGCCCCGAAGAGCGCATTCGCCTGGAGGCCGAGGAAGAGACCGGCTACCGCGTGGGGCAGGTGGAGAAGGTCTATGCGGCGTTCATGAGCCCTGGCTCGGTCACAGAGCGGATTCACTTTTTCATCGGCGAATACCAGCCAGGAGATCGCGTGAGTAGCGGCGGTGGCCTGCAAGAGGAGGGCGAGGATATCGAGGTGCTGGAGCTGGGCTTCGAACAGGCCCTGGCAATGGTGCAGAGCGGCGAGATAGCCGACGGCAAGACCATCATGCTGTTGCAGCACCTGGAGTTGCGCATGTTGAAAGAAGGCTGGTGACTTAAACAGCACGTACATCCAATTTTCCCACCCCCATCCCCGGCACACTCCCCTCATCGCTGACATTTCAAGGCAGAGGGGCACACCATGGACCCAGCACCACAGACGGGGCCCGACGAAGTCGTCACCCTGGTCGTCAAACACCTGATCAAGCAAGGCCAGGAAGCCCAGTACGAAGCCTGGCTGCGCCGCATCGTGCGCATCGCCGGCGAGCGTCCGGGGCACTTGGGTGTCGACGTGGTACGCAGTAAACAGAACAGCCTGGCGCTGTTCACCTGCGTGTTGCGCTACCGCTCCACCGATGACCTGGAAACCTGGCTCGACTCCCCCGAGCGCAAGGCCCTGATCGCCGAAGCCACGCCGATGCTGGCCGACGGCGACAAGACCGAAATCGGTGCGGTCAACGAATTCTGGTTCGCGCCCCTGGCCGACAGCGCCGCCAAGCCGCCGCGCTGGAAACAGGCGGTGGTCACCCTGTTTGTGATTCTGCCGCTGACCCTGCTGGTGCCCATCGTGTGGGGTCCGATCCTGCGTCTGCACCCGTTCCTCTCCAACTATGTGGTCGCCACCTTCCTGGTCACCCTGACCATCGTGCTGCTGGTGGTGTACCTGCTGATGCCGGCGGCCACCCGCCTGTTCGCCCCCTGGCTTGAAGCCTCTGTAAAGGAAACCCTATGAACGCCGATCTGATTCTGTTCAATGGCCAGTTCCACACCGTGGACCGGGAAAACCCACGTGCAACCGCCGTCGCCATCCATCAGGGCCGCTTCGTCGCCGTCGGCACCGACGGTGAAGCCATGGCCCTGCGTGGCAGCGGCACCCAGGTCATCGACCTCAAGGGCCGCACCGTGATTCCCGGCCTTAACGACTCCCACCTGCACCTGATCCGTGGCGGACTGAACTACAACCTCGAACTGCGCTGGGAAGGCGTGCCGTCCCTGGCCGACGCCCTGCGCATGCTCAAGGACCAGGCCGACCGCACGCCGACGCCGCAATGGGTGCGCGTGGTGGGTGGCTGGAACGAATTCCAGTTCGCCGAAAAACGCATGCCAACCCTGGAAGAACTCAACCAGGCCGCGCCGGACACCCCGGTGTTCGTGCTGCACCTGTACGACCGCGCCTTGCTTAACCGCGCCGCCCTGCGCGTGGCCGGCTACACCAAGGACACGCCGAACCCGCCGGGCGGCGAGATCGTACGCGACAGCCAGGGCAACCCCACCGGCATGCTGGTGGCGCGGCCCAACGCGATGATTCTGTATTCGACCCTGGCCAAGGGCCCGAAACTGCCGTTGGAATACCAGGTCAACTCCACGCGCCAGTTCATGCGTGAACTCAATCGCCTCGGTCTCACCAGCGCGATCGACGCCGGCGGTGGTTTCCAGAACTACCCCGATGACTACGCGGTGATCGAGCAACTGGCCAAGGATGAACAGCTGACGGTGCGCATCGCCTACAACCTGTTCACCCAGAAGCCCAAGGAAGAACTCAGCGACTTCAAGAATTGGACCGGCAGCGTCACCCTGCACCAGGGCGACGACTACCTGCGCCACAACGGCGCCGGCGAGATGCTGGTGTTCTCGGCGGCGGATTTCGAAGACTTCCTGGAGCCGCGTCCGGACCTGCCGCTGACCATGGAACAGGAGCTTGAGCCGGTGGTGCGCCACTTGGTGGAGCAACGCTGGCCGTTCCGCCTGCATGCCACCTACGACGAGTCCATCTCGCGCATGCTCGACGTGTTCGAAAAGGTCAACCGCGACATCCCGTTCAATGGCCTGCCGTGGTTCTTCGACCACGCCGAAACCATCACCCCGAAAAACATCGAGCGCGTGCGTGCCCTTGGCGGCGGCATTGCGATCCAGGACCGCATGGCGTTCCAGGGTGAGTATTTCGTCGAGCGCTACGGCGCCAAGGCCGCCGAAGCCACGCCGCCGATCAAGCGCATGCTTGCCGAAGGCGTGCCGGTAGGGGCGGGCACCGATGCCACGCGGGTGTCCAGCTATAACCCGTGGACTTCGTTGTATTGGATGGTCAGCGGCCGCACCGTTGGTGGCCTGGAGCTGCACGCCGAAGGCCTGCCGCGTCTCACTGCCCTGGAACTGTTCACCCACGGCAGCGCCTGGTTCTCGTCCGAGCAGGGCAAGAAAGGCCAGATCAAGGTCGGCCAGTTGGCGGACGTCGCCGCGCTGTCGGCGGACTTTTTCAGTGTCGACGAAGAAGCCATCAAGTGGATCGAGTCGGTACTTACCGTCGTCGGCGGCAAGGTGGTGTACGGCGCAGGCGACTTCGAAGATTTCGCCCCGCCGCGTGTGCCGGTGCTGCCGGACTGGTCGCCGGTGGTCAAGGTGCCGGGTCACTGGCGTCCGGCTTCCCCGCTTCAAGCCCAGGTTCACCAATGCAGCGGACCCTGCGGCGTGCATTCCCACAGCCATGAAAAAGCCCGTCTTTCCAGTGTGCCGGTCAGCGACTTCCAGGGTTTCTGGGGTGCGTTTGGCTGCTCGTGTTTTGCCTTTTAAACCCCCAAAGGAGTTAACCCATGACTTACAAACGCTTGAACAAAGATGATGCCGTTGTCCTGTTGGTCGATCACCAGACGGGCCTGATTTCCCTGGTCCAGGATTTCTCCCCCAACGAATTCAAGAACAACGTGCTGGCCCTGGCCGACGTGGCCAAGTTCTTCAACCTGCCGACCATCCTCACCACCAGCTTTGAAAGCGGCCCTAACGGCCCGCTGGTGCCTGAGTTGAAAGAACTGTTCCCGGACGCGCCGTACATCCCGCGTCCAGGCCAGATCAACGCCTGGGACAACGAAGACTTCGTCAAAGCCGTCAAGGCCACCGGCCGCAAGCAGATCATCATTGCCGGTGTGGTGACGGACGTGTGCGTAGCGTTCCCGACCTTGTGCGCCCTCGATGAAGGCTTCGACGTGTTCGTGGTCACCGATGCTTCCGGCACCTTCAACGAAACCGTGCAGCAGGCCGCCTGGGCACGTATGACCGCCGCCGGCGCCCAACTGGTGAACTGGTTCTCCGTGGCCTGCGAGCTGCAAGTGGACTGGCGCAACGACATGGAAGGCCTGGCCAACCTGCTGTCGCCGCGTATCCCCAACTACCGCAACCTGATGAACAGCTACTCGGCATTCACTACCAAGTAACCTGCTCTCAAGCCTGTAGGTAATCCCTTGTGG
>NZ_JADDUM010000344.1 GCF_015163715.1 Pseudomonas cyclaminis | reverse complement strand
CCCCGATAGCGGTGTATCAGCCATCTATGAATTGGCTGACCCCACTGCCATCGGGGGAAGCCGCTCACCACAGGTTACTTTTACCCTTGCGATTTCTTAACTGACCGGCATTAGGGCTTGCCCTCGATGGCGCCCGAACAGACGCTACCGGCTCACCGCCCGCCGCCCAGATCGACAAAGGTCCCGGTGGCATACGAGGCCTTATCCGACAACAACCAGATAATCGCTTCCGCCACTTCATCCGGTCGGCCGCCACGGGCCATGGGAATGCCGGACTCCAGCTTGCTGACCCGGTCCGGGTCGCCGCTCAGGGCGTGGAAGTCGGTGAAGATATAGCCGGGGCGCACGGCGTTGACGCGTATCCCCTCGCCCGCCACCTCTTTGGACAGACCGATGGTGAAGGTATCAAGCGCGCCCTTGGAGGCCGCATAGTCCACGTACTCCCCCGGCGAGCCCAGGCGCGCGGCCACCGACGAAACGTTGACGATGCTGCCGCCCTGCCCGCCGTGCTTGGGCGACATGCGTAGCACCGCATGCTTGGCGCACAGGATCGGGCCCAGCACGTTGGTTTTCATGATGTCGAGGATTCGGAATTCGGACATTTCATCGACCCGCGACTTATGCCCCACGGTACCGGCGTTGTTGACCAGGGCAGTCACGCGGCCCAACTCGGCGTCGACGCGGTGGAACAAGGCGATCACTTCATCTTCGATGCTGACGTCCGCCCGCACCGCAATCGCCTGGGCGCCCAGGCCACGCACCTGTTCCAGAACACTCAGGGCGGCTGTTTCGTCGCAGCGGTAGTTGATGCAAATGCGATAGCCTTCACGCGCCGCCAGCAATGCCGTTTCGGCGCCTATGCCACGACTGCCCCCGGTGATGATGACAACTTTGTCCATGCGTGCGGTCTCCTGGTCCAACCTGGTATTAGGGTTGGATCCAATACTAACCGTCACGCACGGTTTTTGTCAGGCGCCAGTGCGTCTTCGCCCCGTTGGATATCCGCCATGAAACCCTCGGCCGGCAGCGGATGCCCCAGCAGATAACCTTGCAGGGAGTTGCAGCCCAGCCGCGTGAGGAAGTTCTGCTGCACATCGGTTTCCACGCCTTCGGCGACAATCCGCAGCCCCAGCGCCTGGCCCAGGGCAACGATGGCCGAGACAATGGCGGCGTCGTCGCTGTCGTGCTCCAGGTCGCGCACAAAACCACGGTCGATCTTCAACTCGTTGGCCGGCAGGCGCTTGAGGTACATCAGGCTGGAATAACCGGTGCCGAAGTCATCGATGGACAGGTCGACGCCCATGTCCGAGAGCTGCTGCAACACCGCCATGCTCGCATCGGCATCACTCATTGCGGTGGTCTCGGTGATTTCCAGGGTCAGGCTGTTGGCCGGCAACTGATGCCGATCCAGGGCGCTGGCCACGCTCTTGACCAGCCCCGCATGGCAGAACTGCAACGCCGACAGGTTCACGGCGATGCGCCAATCCTCATAACCCTGGGCATACCACACGCTCATCTGGCGACAGGCTTCATTGAGCACCCATTCGCCGATGGGAATGATCAAGCCGGTCTTTTCCGCCAGTTCGATAAAGGTTGCCGGCAACAACAGGCCCTGCTGCGGATGTTCCCAGCGCACCAGAGCTTCGGCGCCCACGGGGATACCACTGACCGCATCAAACTTGGGCTGGTAGTACAGACGAAATTGCTCTTGGTCGAGGGCATTGCGCAGGTCCTGCAACAACTGCAATTGCTTGCGCGCATTGGTGTTCATCGACACATCGAAAAAGCTGTAGCCGTTCTTGCCCATGCCCTTGGCGTGGTACATCGCGGCGTCGGCGTTCATCAACAGTTCCTGGGGGTTGCCACCGTTGCCGGGAAACAACGCGATACCGACACTCGCCGAGATTTTCAGCTCATGCTCGGCCACCTGGAACGCACGGTTGATCAGACCGACCTGGCGCTCGGCCAAGCGCAGCGCATCGTCCGGCTGGCTCAGTTGCACCAACAGCACAAATTCATCACCACCGATGCGCGCCAGGGTGTCATGGCTGCGCAAGTCTTCGCGCAGGCGCAGGCCGACTTCGCGCAGCAATTGGTCGCCCATGTGATGGCCAAACGCATCGTTGACCGGTTTGAAGCCATCCAGGTCGATAAACATCAAGGCGAAGCAACCGCCCTGCTCTTTGACCGCCTGCATGGCCTGCTGAATCCGGTCGGCGAGCAAGGTGCGGTTAGGCAGGCCGGTGAGCATGTCGTGCAGGGCCAGGTGGGTCAGTTCCTGGTTGGCCTGGCTGAGGGAGTCCGCAAGCACTGCGGTGCGGGCTTCCAGGCGCGCATCGAGCAGCGACGTCAGCAACGCAATGGCGAGCACCGCCAGGGTGGTGACCAGCACCAGGTTATCCAGGCCCTTGCCGGTCAAACCGTCCAACGCGGCGGCGCAGTAGCTTTCATCGGCAAAGCGTGCCGCCGCCATGCCGGTGTAGT
>NZ_JADDUM010000343.1 GCF_015163715.1 Pseudomonas cyclaminis | reverse complement strand
CCCTCCCACATTTGAACCCTGCCCGCATGAACGAGCAGCGATTATTTCATGCTGGTAAACGCCAACTTCACCCCAATCGCAATCAACACCGCCCCCATGGTCCGATCAAACCAATGCCCCATCCGTGCAAACCCCGCGCGCACCCGCTGTTGGCTGAAGAGCATGGCCACCAGGCAGAACCACAACGCCGTCGCCACCGCCAGGTACACGCCGTAACCCGCCTGTATGGCCAGCGGCGTGTGCGGGTTGATCACCACGGTGAACAGCGACAGGAAGAACAACGTGGCCTTCGGGTTCAGACCATTGGTCACAAAGCCCGCCGTAAACGCGCCGCGTGGCGTGCGCTCGCCCGCTTCACGGTGCAATTCGCCCTCGGCGGCAGGTTTGGCCGGCTGCGCGCGCAGGGCCTTGAAGCCGATGTACAGCAGGTACGCGGCCGCCGCCCATTTCAGTGCATTGAACAGCACGATGGACTGGGACACGATCAAGCCGATCCCCAGCAACGAGTAACCCACGTGCAGGAAAATCGCCGAGCCCACACCCAGCGCGGTCCAGGTGCCGGCGCGACGGCCATGGGTCACGCTTTCGCGTACTACCACGGCGAAATCCGGGCCTGGGCTGGCCACCGCCAACAGGTGGATCAAGGCCACGGTCAAAAACTCGGCGACGTACATACTCACTCCATTAAGTAACGGATTATTTCATCTGATAGGCTCGGCAGATTACGCCTTCGAACCCTGTCGCAAAAGGTACAGTTGATGACGAACAATCGCCGCGCCGTCTTCCTTGATCACCCGTCCCTGGACCTGGGGGACCTCGACCTCAGCGGTCTAAGAGGCTGCTTCAGCGACCTGCACTTGTACTCCGACACCACGCCGCAAAATGTGATCGAGCGCCTGCAAGGTGTCCAGGTGGTCATCAGCAACAAGATTGCCCTCAACCCCGAAACCCTGGCGGCCTGCCCGGAACTCAAGTTGATCCTGGTGTCGGCCACCGGCACCAACAACGTCGACCTTGAGGCCGCCCGCGCCCAGGGCATCACCGTGAGCAATTGCCAGGGCTACGGCACGCCATCGGTGGCGCAGCATACGATCATGCTGCTGCTCAACCTGGCGACGCGCCTGAAGGACTATCAACGGGACGTGGCCGCCGGCAAATGGCAACAGGCCAAGCAGTTCTGCCTGCTGGACCATCCTATTGTGGAGCTGGAAGGCAAGACCCTCGGCCTGCTGGGCCACGGTGAACTGGGTGGCGCAGTAGCCCGGTTGGCCGAAGCGTTTGGCATGCGTGTGCTGCTTGGTGCGATTCCGGGTCGCCCTGCCCGTGCAGACCGCGTCCCCCTGGACGAGCTGCTCACTCAGGTGGACGCGCTCACCCTGCACTGCCCGCTCAACGAGCACACTCGCAACTTTATCGGCGCCCGCGAGCTGGCACTGCTCAAGCCAGGCGCATTTGTGGTCAACACGGCGCGCGGTGGCTTGATCAACGAACAGGCCCTGGCGGATGCCTTGCGCAGCGGTCACTTGGGCGGCGCAGCCACCGATGTGCTGAGTGTGGAGCCACCGGTCAACGGCAACCCGTTGCTGGCTGATGACATTCCCCGGCTGATCGTCACCCCCCACAATGCGTGGGGCAGTCGCGAAGCGCGGCAGCGCATCGTCGGCCAACTGACGGAAAACGCCCTGGGCTTTTTCAGCGGCGCCCCGCTGCGCGTCGTCAGTTGATAAACTGCGCCCCTTTTCAAGGAGCAGACCATGGATCCGCGCAGTGAAGTACTGCTTCGTCAGGCCGAACTTTTTCAAGGCAACCTGTTGCTGGTGGGCTTGCCCGCCGACGACCTGCTGGGCCGCCTGCCCAACGCCCACGCCTGGTGCTGGCACGCCGGCGATCAGGCAGCGCTTGATGCGCGGTTCCCCGAGCGCAGCCAATTTGGCGTGAATGTGCCGGAGCGTGAGTTCGACGCGGCGGTGATCTTCCTGCCCAAGTCCAAGGATCTCACCGACTACCTGCTCAACGCCGTGGCCGCACGCCTGCCCGGCGCCGAGCTGTTTCTGGTCGGCGAGAAAAAAAGCGGTATCGAAAGCGCCGCCAAACAGATGATCCCGTTCGGCAAACCGCGCAAGCTCGACAATGCACGGCACTGCCAGCTGTGGCAGATCACCGTGGCCAACGCGCCGCACGCGGTGGAACTGGAAAGCCTGGCGCAAGTGTTTGAAGTGCCGCTGGCCGAAGGCCCACTCAAGGTCGTGAGCCTGCCGGGGGTGTTCAGCCATGGTCGCCTGGACCGTGGCACCGAGTTGCTGCTGGAACATTTGGACAAACTGCCGAGCGGCCATCTGCTGGACTTCGGTTGCGGTGCCGGCGTGCTGGGGGCTGCGGTGAAACGTCGCTACCCGCACAACAGTGTGACGATGCTGGACGTGGACGCCTTCGCCGCCGCCAGCAGCCGCCTGACACTGGCTGCCAACGGCCTGGAGGCCGAGGTGCTGACCGGTGATGGCATCGATGCTGCACCGATGGGGTTGAATGCGATTTTGAGCAACCCACCGTTTCATGTCGGGGTGCACACCGATTATTTCGCGACCGAGAACCTGCTGCGAAAAGCGGCGAAACACCTGGCAAAAGGCGGCGAACTTCGGCTGGTTGCCAACAGTTTCCTGAAGTACCAACCGCTGATCGAAGAGCATTTGGGCGTGTGTGCGATCAAAGCTGAGGGCAATGGTTTTCGCATCTACCGTGCCAAGCGCCCTTAATGGCTATTTGAAAAAGAAGGCTTGCCGAATGGATTTTGCCTAGGCAGAATCCGCTCCGTCCTAGGGGAGTAGTCTCCCACGAGCGCCTTGCTCGTCCGGCATACGTCAACATACTTGGTCAACAGACCATGGCGTATGCGACCCAGGAGTCCGCACAGACGGACCGGGGTTTGACAAGACCTATGACACGAACACCTTACCCGGGGCGGGAAGGCTGTACGTGTCATAGCCGTGTCGACCCGCCCCTGGAAACTTACCTGATGCTGGATTCATTACTCGTTCCTACCGCAATCGTTGCCTTGGCCGAAATCGGCGACAAGACGCAACTGCTCGCGCTCATTCTCGCTGCTCGCTTTCGCAAGCCCTGGCCAATCATCGCCGGCATCGTCGCCGCGACCCTGGCCAACCATGCGGCCGCCGGTGCCGTGGGCGCCTGGTTTGGCAGTTTCTTCTCGGACGCGGTGTTGCACTGGATCCTCGCGGCGAGTTTCTGCGCCACGGCCCTATGGACCCTGGTGCCGGACAAGCTTGATGACGACGAAGCCAGCACCACACGCAAGTTCGGGCCATTCCTGACCACGCTGATTGCATTCTTCCTGGCGGAAATCGGTGACAAGACCCAGATCGCCACGGTGATGCTGGCCGCGCAATACCCGGAGCTGTGGCTGGTGATTATCGGCACCACGCTGGGCATGCTGATTGCCAACGTGCCGGTGGTTCTGGCGGGGAATTTTGCCGCGGAAAAACTGCCGCTGACGATGATTCGTCGACTGGCGGCTACGGCGTTCTTTGTGTTGGCGATTGTCGCGGTGTACAAGGCCATGCAAAGCAGCGGCTGGATCTAGACCTGCAAACCCAATCAAATATGGGAGGGCAAAGCCCCCAATGCCAGTCAGTTAAGGAGGAACACTGGTAACTGTGGTGAGCGGGCTTGCCCCGCGCTGGG
>NZ_JADDUM010000342.1 GCF_015163715.1 Pseudomonas cyclaminis | reverse complement strand
GATGGCGGTGTATCAGCCAGGACCTTTGTGACTGAACCACCGCTATCGGGGGCAAGCCCCCTCCCACATTGACCTGATTTCACATTGGAATTGCAGTGGTTTTCAGATCGCGTTACTGGTCCGAGGCATACAGTCGATGGTGCGATCTACCACCGTCTTGGCCATTTCCAGCAAATGCCACACCGCATGGATTTTCGCGCGGTCGTGCGGTTGCAGGTGCTCACAGCAGTCCCATACGGTGGCCGAGGCGCTGTGGATCAGGTGAGCGATATAAAGTTGGGCGTCTTCGAAACTGAGATTTTCGTTGGCGACGAGGCAATCGAGGGGTGGATCGGGGAGTGCTTTGGTCATGGTGGAACTCCTATTGAACATGGGAGCGACCACTAACGCTGCTAAACGATAGGTGGCAGCTGTACGCGGGTTAGCAGACTGGCCAATAGGAACACCAGCGCACCCGAGGGTGCCCCACGCACAGCCGCCATAAACGCGGATGTGAACCGTGTGCCTATTGAACTCAGGCTGCTAAACCCGATCACTGAAAACCAGCGACGGACCGAAGACTAGCCATCCATTCCAACAGCCACAAGGCGGCGGGGATTGTCTCGGAAACGTCCTGCAATTTAAAGCGACATGACTTGCTGGCCCTTTACAAACCATGACGAAATGCCAGCCTTGATTAGATGACGACTTTTTCTGTAGGAACAGTCTTCCATGACAAATTTTGATGGCAGCACTGACGATGTTTCGCTTTTTCAGGGTGTGGTGAGCTCAGTTAAATAAGCACTTCAACTCACCTCCGTAAAGGATTGCGATGAACATCAATGTCAGTATGTTTCGCCAGGAAGTATCTAAAATCAGACTCTCTAAAGCAGCATTTGATGAGCTGTTGAGCACAAGAACCCTATCCGAACCGGGCTCTCAAGGTGACCGATTCGATGCAAGGCCTGCTCACATTGACCCCCTACACTCGCAGGCCCTAAGTGCGGAACTGCGCAATATACGAAACATCGTAGATCACGAAACTCATGCCCTTATTATTGATGGGTTTAAAGCTGATGACCTTGCGAATTTCAAATCCCTGATATGGACGTTTGGCTCTTTGTTGGCGGATCCAATGGTGCAAAACCATCTGGGCCATAAGGTGATCGAAGTTTATGACCGTGGAGGTAGAAGCATTGAAGAAGGCGCGCGATACCATCAAACCCGCCAGGGCGCATATGTCCATAACGATGGTGTGAGTGATCCGCTTCCTATCGACTATTTGATCCTAGCCTGTGGCCAGAAAGCCCTTCTGGGTGGCGAAAGTATTCTGATTGATGCTAGCGCGGTATACGCGGAGCTGATGGCGTTCCCTGACGTATTGGATGAACTTAAGTGCAATTTCTATTTTGAAAACCGCGGTATGTCAGAGGAAGAGCAACTGTTCAGAGCGCCGATCCTGAGCTTTTCCAAAGAAGGTATTCCTTTGATTAGGTACTTTCGCGTCTACATTGAATCAGCGCACCTAAAAGCAGGAGTGCCATTAACCTTGGCGCAAATTCAGGCATTAGATTTTTTAGATACCGTCCTTGATCAATCATCAGTTCAACATCGAGTATTGCTCGAACCAGGGCAGATACTTATTTCAGCTGACAACAAGTTTCTCCATACCCGAACGCACTTCATCGATATCAATGCTCCGTCCGTAGAAATCGATGACGCGACGCCTTTAAAAGACCTGAATCGGTACATGTTACGGATGTGGTTGCGCAAACAATAATTTCCTGACGGTCGTAACTTACGACTTCCCATATCCATCGAAAACCGAGCCCCATGGACAACTCCGACATCGCGATCACCCTCGTTTTGATCTCCGCCTTCATGCACGCCACCTGGAACGCGGTCGTCCGGGCGGGGAGCAGTCGCTTCATGACCTTGGCCATGGTCGATGGTACGGCGCTGCTGATCTGCCTGGCGGCGCTGCCGTTGGTGAATGCGCCAAGCCCACAGGTGTGGGGCTACGTGCTGGTTTCCGTAGTGCTCAACACGGCCTATCGGTTGTTTCTGATCAAGGCGTATGAGACCGGCGACTTTGGGCAGGTCTACCCGGTCATGCGCGGGGTGCCACCGGTTTTAGTCGCGCTGTTTTCCTACTTTCTGCTGCATGAGCAGCTATCGCTCTACGCGATGGCAGGAGTGTTACTGATCTGTGCCGGCATTATCAGCCTGACGTTCGTGCGCCGGATGACCGCACATATGTTCAAACCGATCCTGATGGCTGTGTGCGCGGGTGCGTTCATCGCGTCCTACACAGTGGTGGATGCCAAGGGTGTAAGAGCCAGTGAGACGGTGCTGCAATACATCCTCTATCTGACGGTATTCCAGAGCATTCCGATTCCGGCGCTGGCGATTATCAAAAAGCGTGTGGCATTCGCAGAGGCCATTCGCAACCATTGGAAGGTCGGCGTCATGGGCGGTGTTTGTTACCTCACTTCCTACGGCCTGGTGCTGTTTGCGCTGTCGCTGGACGCGGTGGCCAAGGTCTCAGCGCTGCGGGAAACCAGTGTTATTATCGGCGCCATTATTGCCGCGCTGTTTTTTCACGAGCAGTTCGGCTGGCGGCGGATGCTTTCGGCGTTCGTCATTGTTTGCGGGATCATCCTGATCAAAGTGAGCACCTGATGGGCCAACGTCCGCCACCCACCCCCATGCTGCAAGCCTTTGTCAGCGCTGCGCAAACAGGGAGTTTCGCGCGCGCCGCCTCCCGGTTGAACCTGACCGCCAGTGCGATAAGCCATCAAATTGCGGGGCTGGAAGAGTGGTGGGGCGTGCAGTTGTTTGAACGCCACTCCCGGGGCGTGAATCTCACGGCCGCGGGGCACGTTTTGTTGCCGGTTGCTGATGGTTTTTTCAAAGAACTTGAGGCAGCGTTGCACACCCTTAACCCGAGCAAGTCCCAGCCGCTTTACCTCTCGTGCACGTCTTCTCTGTGTTCCACCTGGCTAATCCCCAGAATGCATGGTTCCCACACCGATGCTTCATTCAACCTCGACCTGGTATTAACCAGTGCGGACATGAACAGCGCCAATCTCGGCGCTCATCAGTTCGATGTAGCGATTGTGATGGGGTACGGCGACTACCCGGATCATCATGCCGAACTGCTGATGCGCGATGCCGTGTTCCCGGTGTGCTCGCCAGAGTTTCAACGCGTCAATGGCGATATTCCGCTGACGGATATCGCGCAGTATCCACTCATTCACCGTGCGGACGATCAGGTGTGTCCGGGATGGGAAAGCTGGTTTGCGTTTCAGGGCCTGGCGGCTGCGCCTTATCACCATGGGCCGCGCTTTCCGGACTCCAGCCTGGCAATCAGCCTGGCGGTGAAGGGTGGCGGAATTGCACTGGCCAGGACAGCGTTGGTGTACGACCAATTGGAAGATGGCGCGTTGGTCACACTCGGCGGGCCGGTGATGATGTCGCCGGCGGCGTACTACGTTATTTGTCGCAATGGACGGCAATCGGAACCTGATATCGCTCGGTTGATTGGCTGGCTTAAAGAAAGCGCTGGAAAGTTTCAGCGAGAGGTTGAAATCCGGTATCCGCAAATCGCGGGGGCTGGTGCACTTTGAATCTGTGGTATTGCTGAAATTGAGGCAAAAAAAAGGCCGCACCCTGCCAAGGAGACGGCCAAAAAATTGTCGAGGCTGTTGCAGTTAACGTGCGGTAATCACCGACAGCTTGGTAATCCCCGCCCGTTCGATAGACGCCATGGCTCGCGCCACTTCGCCGTAGTTCACTCCGTCATCCGCCTGCAGTTGCACCCGCACATCGGGGTCCTTGGCCTTGGCCGCCTGCAGATTGAATTCCAGCAGGTCCGGCTGGATTTCGTCCTTGTTGATAAACAACTTGCCGGCACCGTCGATGCTGACCACCAGCGGGTCTTTTTGCTCGACCGGGGCCACGGCCTCGGTCTTGGGCAGGTTGATCGGAATCGCGTTGGTCAACAGCGGTGCGGTGACGATAAACACCACCAGCAGCACCAGCATCACGTCCACCAGCGGCGTGACGTTGATCTCGCTCAGCACCTCATCACTGTCTTGCGTGGAGAAGGCCATCTCAGGACGCCTCCTTCACTTTTTGCGGGTTGCCGGCATTGGCTTTGTTCAGCGCCGGGTGCAGCAGCACGCGGAAGGAGTTTTTCTGTGCGAGGCTGTAGAAGTCGTGGGCAAAGTCATCAAGATCGGCCGCCGTGAGCTTCAGGCGACGCAGGAAGTAGTTGTAAACCAGCACCGCAGGCACCGCGACGGCGATACCGACGCCAGTCGCCACCAACGCTGCGCCAATCGGCCCGGCCACGGTTTCCAGGCTGGCAGAGCCGGCCGCGCTGATGCCCTTGAGCGCTTCCATGATCCCCCACACGGTGCCGAACAGGCCGA
>NZ_JADDUM010000341.1 GCF_015163715.1 Pseudomonas cyclaminis | reverse complement strand
TTTTTTCACCCGCGTTTCTGGCTGTTATGGCTTGGGCTCGGCCTGCTGTGGCTGGTTACCCAATTGCCGTACCGCGCGCTGCTGGCCATTGGTCGGTTATTGGGCGCGGGTATGTACCGTGTGGCTGGCGAACGTCGCCGCATCGCCGCACGAAACCTGGAACTGTGCTTCCCGGAAAAAACCGCCAAAGAGCGTAAGCAGTTGCTCAAGGAAAACTTTGCCTCCACCGGCATCGCCTTCTTTGAAATGGCCATGAGCTGGTGGTGGTCGCGCCAGCGTCTGTCGCGCCTGGCCCATGTCGAAGGCCTTGAACACCTCAAGCAGGCCCAGTTGGATGGCAAGGGCGTGATCCTCATGGCCCTGCACTTCACCACCCTGGAAATCGGCGCGGCATTGTTGGGCCAAAAGCACACCATTGATGGGATGTACCGCGAGCACGGCAACCCGCTGTTCGACTTTATCCAGCGCCGTGGCCGCGAGCGCCACAACCTCGATTCCCTGGCCATTGAGCGCGAAGACGTGCGCGGCATGCTCAAGCTGCTGCGCGCCGGCC
>NZ_JADDUM010000340.1 GCF_015163715.1 Pseudomonas cyclaminis | reverse complement strand
GCGGTAGCTTGAACCCACCGCAAAACAAATGTGGGAGGGGGCTTGCCCCCGATTGCGGTGGTGTCAGCCTCAGTATTGGAAACTGAACTACCGCTATCGGGGGCAAGCCCCTCCCACATTTTTGATCCCCATTTTAACCGGGGATCAGGGTCACACCTGCAGGTAATCCAGGATCCCTTCGGCGGCATTGCGGCCTTCGAAGATCGCCGTCACCACCAGGTCAGAACCGCGCACCATGTCGCCACCGGCGAAGATTTTCGGGTTGCTGGTCTGGTGTTTGTACTGGCCTTGTTCCGGGGCCACCACGCGGCCCTGGCTGTCGGTCTGGATCTGGAACTGCTCGAACCACGGCGCCGGCTTGGGCGGAAACCGAAGGCGATGACCACGGCGTCGGCCGGGATGATCTCTTCGGAACCGGGGATCGGCTCGGGGCTGCGACGGCCACGGGCGTCCGGCTCGCCGAGACGGGTCTCGACCACTTTCACACCTTCGACGCGGTCTTCACCGACGATCGCGATCGGCTGGCGGTTATAGAGGAATTTCACGCCTTCTTCCTTGGCGTTCTTCACCTCTTTGCGCGAACCGGGCATGTTGGCTTCGTCACGACGATAGGCACAGGTCACCGACTTGGCGCCCTGGCGGATCGAGGTACGGTTGCAGTCCATCGCGGTGTCACCACCGCCCAGCACCACGACCTTCTTACCTTTCATGTCGACAAAATCTTCCGGCGACTTTTCAAAGCCCAGGTTGCGGTTGACGTTGGCGATCAGGAAGTCGAGCGCGTCATACACGCCCGGCAGGTCTTCACCGGCAAAGCCACCCTTCATGTAGGTGTAGGTGCCCATGCCCATGAACACGGCATCGTATTCTTCGAGCAGTTGTTCCATGGTGATGTCTTTGCCGATTTCGGTATTGAGGCGGAACTCGATACCCATGCCGGTGAAGACTTCACGACGGTGGCTCAGCACGGTTTTTTCCAGCTTGAACTCGGGGATGCCGAAGGTCAGCAGGCCGCCGATTTCCGGGTTCTTGTCGAACACCACCGGGGTCACGCCGCCACGCACCAGTACGTCGGCACAGCCCAGGCCCGCAGGACCGGCGCCGATGATGGCGACGCGCTTACCGGTCGGCTTGACCTTGGACATGTCCGGACGCCAGCCCATGGCGAAGGCGGTGTCGGTGATGTACTTCTCCACCGAACCGATGGTCACCGCGCCGAAGCCGTCGTTAAGGGTGCACGCACCCTCGCACAGACGGTCCTGGGGACAAACCCTGCCGCACACTTCCGGCAGGGTGTTGGTCTGGTGCGACAGCTCGGCGGCGGCGAGGATATTGCCCTCGGCCACCAGCTTGAGCCAGTTGGGAATGAAGTTGTGCACCGGGCACTTCCATTCGCAATACGGGTTACCGCACCCCAGGCAGCGGTGGGCCTGGTCGGCCGAGTGCTGGGGTTTGAAGGGCTCGTAGATTTCCACGAACTCTTTCTTGCGTTGACGCAACAGTTTCTTCTTCGGATCTTTGCGCCCGACATCGATGAACTGGAAGTCGTTATTCAGACGTTCAGCCATGTTAAAACCTCATCAAACTCTTCAGGCGCATATCACTGCGGATTGGCACGGATGCTGGAAAGCAACGATTTCAGGTTGGCAGCCTTGGGCTTGACCAGCCAGAAACGACGCAGGTAATCATCGAGGTTTTCGGCGAGGTTACGACCCCATTCGCTGCCGGTCTCCTCGACGTACTCGTCCAGCACGTGCTGCAAGTGGTTCCGGTAGGACTCCATGGCTTCGCCGCTGATCCGCTGGATCTCGACCAACTCGTGGTTGACCTTGTCGACGAAGGTGTTGTCCTGGTCGAGCACGTAGGCGAAACCGCCGGTCATGCCC
>NZ_JADDUM010000034.1 GCF_015163715.1 Pseudomonas cyclaminis | reverse complement strand
TGTGTTGGCCGGACGCATACAGCATTACTTCAGATCCCGTCAAAACAGTAACGGAGCAGGAAGGCACGTACGCAACCTTGCGCATCTCTCTGACCGATCCGCTGACGGCGATTGTGGGCGCCCGTGTGAGCTGGTGGAAATATGACCAACCTACAAATCCCAGCGCTGCAAATAGCATCAATCGTGAAATCACACCCTATGCAGCTTTGATTTATGACTTAAATCAAAACTTTAGCCTGTACACCAGCTATACGGACATCTTCCAACCACAGACTGAAACAGATAGCTCGGGATCACCGCTTAAGCCTGTCATCGGAGAGTCCTATGAGGCCGGAATAAAGGGCGAGTTTTACGGCGGACGCCTTAATACATCGGTGTCAGTTTTTCGAATCAACCAGACCGGTAAGGCAATGGACGATGTTTCGAGTCCCGACCCATGCCTTCCTCTCTACACCTCGGGTTACTGCCAAGTCGCCGGCGGGAAAAGTCGGAGCGATGGCATCGAGTTGGAAGTATCTGGCGAAGTATTGCCCGACTTACAACTTTCTGCTGGGTATACGTACACAACGACGAAATACCTCAAGGACACCGTCGCGAACACTGGGAATGTAATACGTTCCACAGATCCCAAGAGTTTATTCAAACTATTTACAGCGTACCGTCTCCCCGGAGAACTCTCCGCCTGGAAAGTCGGTGGAGGGGTGCGAGCGCAGAGCGATATTTACTCCCAAAGCGGCACGGCGAAAGCTAGCCAAAGCGGCTATGCCGTCTACGATGCCATGATTGAATACCGCTTCGATAAGAACTATTCCTTGCAGTTGAACGGCTATAACCTGTTCGATAAAAACTACTACAAGAAAATTGGGACAGCGGCCACGAGCTACTATTACGGCGATCCTCGAAACGTTGCAATTACGCTTCGAGGTGCATTTTAGATTATTCCCTTGCTTGCGTTTCGGAGCGGTTGTACGGCTCATACGAGGTTTTAAGTGATCAACCGGTCACGCTGAATTTCGTCGAGGCCGACACCCAAGTAGTGGTGCGGGCGTTGTCCCGGGCCACCGGGCAGCAGTTTCTGGTGGACCCGCGTCAAGCGCACGCTCACGTTGGCCTCCGAAGGGCTGGCGCCGACGCATGGGCGTACGACATGCTGCTGGCGGCGTTACGCATGCAGGGTTGAGCGTGGTGGATGCGAAGCTGCTCAGCGGGCCGTTCTACAGTGCCGACAGGGCGGGCAGCAACGGCATGCTCACACGCACGTTTCGCCTGAAATACAAAACACCGATTCCGATGCTGCGCCCCGCTTCGACGAACAATCCGATCAATGCCTATCCGGGTAACAACACCATTGTTGTGTCAGTTTTCGGTCAGCGGCAACCCCCTCGCCGAAAAGCGCACAAAAAAAGCGATCATCTTGCGATGACCGCCTTTTTATTTACTGCAGTACCGCGCTACCCAATCACTCCGGCAGTTTGTACGCAATGATGTAGTCACCCATCCGCGTGCCTAGCGAACCGTGTCCACCGGCAACGATCAGCACGTATTGCTTGCCTTCTTTGCCGGTGTATGTCATCGGAGTCGCCTGCCCCCCCGCTGGCAGACGTCCGGCGAACAGCTCTTTTCCGGTTTTCACGTCATAGGCCCGTAGGTACTGGTCGAGGGTACCGGCCAGGAAGCCGACACCGCCTGCAGTCACCATCGAACCACCCATGCTTGGTACGCCGACCGGCAGGCCGATTGGCACTGGCGTGTTGTCGCGGCTGGTGCCGTTCTTGTGCTTCCAGACTACTTGGTTGGTGATCAGGTCGACAGCGGCAACATTACCCCACGATGGCGCCTGGCATGGCATGCCGAATTGCGACATCAACGGGTGCATGATCACAGCGTATGGGGCGCCGGTGTTTGGCTGCACGCCGCTGGTTTCACTTTCACGCTTGCTCCCGGCTTCAACCTTGGCACGTGATACCAGCTTGGACACGAAAGCCATGTTGTTCGGGCTGGTGAACATCAACTGACGTACTGGATCGACCGACACGGCGCCCCAGTTGAACACACCGACGTTGCCCGGATAAATGATGCTGCCTTGTTCGGACGGAGGCGTGTACTGACCTTCATAGCGCAGCTCCTTAAATTGGATGCGGCACAGCATCTGGTCGAACGGAGTAGCGCCCCACATGGATTTTTCGGTCAGCTCAGATGGTAGCATGTTCAGTTGTGAACGAGCCTGAGTCGGAGAAGTGTGATCTCCTTGCGCGGCACCAGTCGGCGCCGGGACTTCGTCGATCGGCACGATCGGGGTGCCATCGCGACGGTCCAGCACGTATAGGCTGCCTTGCTTGGTCGGCTGAATCACGGCCGGCTTCACGCCGTCCTTGGTTTTCAGATTGACCAGGGTTGGCTGGCTCGGTACGTCCATGTCCCACAGGTCATGGTGAGTGAACTGATAGTTCCAGCGCACTTTACCGGTGTTGACGTCCAGAGCCACTAGGCCTGCGCTGTACTTCTCGGCGCCAGGGGTGCGGTCGCCGCCAAATTGGTCAGGCATCTGGTTACCAAGGGGCAGGAACACCAGGCCGAGTTGTTCGTCGACACTGGCCAGCGACCACATGTTCGGCGCATTGCGCGAGTAAAACTGGTCGGCAGCGATCGGTGCGGTAGCGTCCGGGTTGTTCGGGTCCCAGTTCCAAACCAGCTTGCCGTCGTGCACATCGTACGCACGGATCACGCCCGATGGCTCGTTGGTCGACTCGTTGTCGTCACGTGACCGCCGATGATGATCAGGTTACGAGTGATTGCGGCAGGAGAGGTGGAGTAGTAACCACCAGCCGTGAACGGACCGATGTTGGCGCGCAGGTCGACGGCGCCCTTGTTGCCGAAGTCTTCGCAGACTTTACCAGTGTCGGCGTTCAGCGCGATCAGGCGTGCATCGGCAGTCGGCAGGTAAAGACGACGCGGGCACGAAGTGGCAACGGCCTGGCCTGCATCGGACAGCGAAGCGGCAGGTGCGCCGACGTCGGACTTGGCGTAGGCGTTTTCATCGTAGTACGACACACCACGGCAAGTCATGTGCGCCCAACCGGTGAAGTTCTTCGCGCCTTCCTTAGATATTTGCGGGTCGTAGGACCAGATCGTCTTGCCGTCGTCAGGGGCCAGCGCCAGCACCTTGCTGTGCGGCGTACAGGCATAGACCATGCCGTTGACCTTGAGTGGGGTGTTTTCGTTGGTCAGTTCGACCGGGTCTTCGGCAGTTGGCAGATCGCCCGTGCGGATGCGCCAGGCTTCCTGCAGCTTGCCGACGTTTTCCGGGGTGATCTGCTTCAGCGGCGAGTAGCGATTGCCATGTTCGGAGCGGCCATATGCCTGCCAGTCACCATCGGGCATTGGTTGCGGATCGTAGGCGACGCCTGCGTCATCGCGGTCCAGGGTGCCTTTGATTTCGCCGGGGCTGGTGAACTGGCTGGCAACCGCAGTCAGACCTGCCAGTACCACGGCAATGCTCAGCGCCACGGTCGGCATGCCGCCAGGCTGGCCGCGCAACAACGGGCGGCGAAACCATGGCAGCAGCATGAGGATGCCGAGGACGAACCACAGCGAAAGACGTGGCACCAGTTGCCACCAGTCCAGGCCGACCTCCCACAGGGCCCAGACCGTGCTCGCGAACAGCATCAGAGCGAACAGGCCGAGCGCCGAACAACGGCCCATGATCAGCAGAATGCCAGTGATGACGAAGCCGATACCGATCAGCAGGTAGTACTGCGACCCGCCCAGGGTTAGCAGTTTGATACCCCCGGCTAACAAGGCCATGCCCATGACCAGAATTACCATTCCGAGCAAGCTCGGCAGCAGGCGACCCTTACCGAAAGTACCGTCAGTGCTCATAGTGTCTACTCCGTAACGATTAAGTAGTTGACGCTTCGTTCTTTTCGCTTTGTCGATTCGAACCGCTTTAATCCGCTTCATTCACGCTAGTTTTTGAAATAGAAAATTCAATTAGGTCGATCAGAACGAAGATTGAATCTCATCTTCAGACCGGCCGCCGACGCATCGTCGACCTGATTACGCCGCCCGGATGGCGAATGAATCAGGGCTTGGCGTAGGTCAGCCAGTTGGTCACGTGATGCTCGTAGTACGGTTCGGCGTTGCATTCGATGCCGATACAGGAGGAACGCCGGATCGTTGAACTCGACACATTTCTGAACCACTTTGTCAGCCCATACTCCCTAGTTCTTGTGTACCTGACCAAGGTCATCTCCTGAAGTGGTTCGCATATCGCTGGTACGTAAATTCGATACGTCTTTGGCCGTTACCTTGCTGCCCTGATTGCCCCAGCTCGTGCGAATGAAACTCACCACTGCCGCGACTTGCTGATTGTTCAAGCGCCAGGCGAATGCAGGCATGGTGAAGTTCGAGGGAGCTGCTTGTGTCGAAGGTACGGTACCGCCGACGAGTACGATGTGAATCAGCGATGTCGGATCCTCCGTCTGCACTACCGGATTGCCAGCCAGGGCAGGGAAGACTTGGGTATACCCATGACCGTCGGTGCGATGGCACGCGGCGCAGTTGTCGATATACACCGAAGCGCCTGGCTTGCTGTCGTCACCGTTCCACAAGGAATAGGCCACCTGCTTGTCATAGGTATGCGGCTTGTCATTCGGATCACTGGCTGGAAGCGTTTTCAGATAACGGGCAATGGCGGTCAGATCGGCATCGCTCAGGTACTGTGTGCTGTGCTCAATTACATAGCTCATGCCACCGAACACTGAGCTTCGATCACTGCGGCCTGTTTTTAAGAATTGGGCAAGATCTTCTTCACTCCAACTGCCTAAGCCATCCTTATGGTCGCCCCGCAGATTCTTGGCGATCCAGCCCTCGAGTGGCGCGCTACCTGCCAGAAATTGATTGCCCTCCTCGGGATTGAGCGCCTTTTCCTGCATCGTCAATGCACGGGGCGTATGACAGGCTCCGCAATGCCCTAGGCCTTCGACCAGATAGGCACCCCGATTGATGACCGGGTCGACACTGACGGTTCGATTCCAGGCTTTGACCTCTGGCGCAAATAGCCCGCGCCATATTGATAGTGGCCAACGCATACTCAACGGCCACGGGATATCCGTGGCTTTGTTCGGTTCTGCGACGGGCTCGACGCCTTTCATGAAATACACATATAGCGCCTGCATGTCATCGTTGCTGAGAGGTGCATAGGAGGGGTAAGGCATCGCTGGGTACAGAGTGCTCCCGTTCTTGCCGATACCGTGGCGCACGGCTTGATCGAAGTCATCGAAACTGTATTGGCCGATGCCGCACGCATCGGGCGTGATGTTGGTGGAGTACACCGCGCCAATGGGCGTTTCCATAGGCAGTCCGCCTGCAAAGGGTTGGCCGCCCTTCGCGGTGTGGCAGGCCACGCAGTCGCCAATCCGCGCCAGGTATTCTCCCTTTTTTATGAGCGCATCTTCGGTTTCGGTTTCGGTTGCCATGACAGGCAGGCATACGCTGGATAGGAGCACGGCGATCAATATTGCCTTCATCCTCATCGCTCCCTAACTCTGAACCAGCGGGCCGGGTTTTTTCAGATACTGTTCGCGAATTGCACGGGCAGACCAGTACGTCAGGGCGGCCACCAGGCCGGTGGGGTTGTAGCCCAGACCTTGCGGGAACGCCGATGCCCCGGGAACGAAAACGTTATGAACGTCCCAGCACTGTAAGTACCGGTTCACCGCACTGGTCTTGGGATCAGTGCCCATAATCGCGCCGCCGTTGAGGTGCGTTGTCTGATAGTTAGCCGTGTTGAAATGCTCTTTGACCTCTTTGCCTAGTATTGCAATGACTTTCGGGTTCATCGCCTGAGCCACCTTGGTGAGTTTCTCGACCATAAACTGGTTCATCTTGATGTCGTTCTCCTGCCAGTCGAACGTCATGCGCAGCAATGGCAGGCCGTAGACGTCCCGATAGGTTGGATCCAGATCCAAGTAGTTACCACGATAGGATTGATGTGCGCCATGGGCATCCATCGATAACTGGTGGGTGTAATAGTCGATAGTGGCTTTTTTCCAGGCGTTGCCCCATGCCGGTGTGCCCGGTGGGTTGGCAACCCCGGCGATAGGCCGACTGCCAGCCTGATTCACCCACATTGGCGAACCACCGACGAAACCGTGCGGACCATGGTCGAAGTTATCAGCGTTGAAATCATCGATCGCCACGCCGTTGCCGCCAGCGCCGATAAAATTGTTGGTGTAGGTGTTCTTGTCGAAGAACGCTTTGACCGTGCCCATGTTCTGGTAGGCAAAGTTGCGACCAACCACGCCTTCGTTTCTAATCGGGTCGTAGGGCTTGCCGATTCCGGAGAGCAGCATCAGCCGAACGTTGTTGAACTGAAATGCGGCGATGATGACTAGGTCTGCTTGCTGCTCGACTTCCCGCCCTTGTGCATCGATGTAGGATACGCCGGTAGCCTTATGCTTTGTATTGTCAAGGTTGACGCGAAGGACATGAGCGTCGGTGCGAAGCTCGAAATTTGGCACTAGGCGCAACGCAGGCAGAATGTTCACGTTCGGCGATGCCTTGGAATACATGTAGCAAACGTAGCCGCTGCAGAATCCACAAAAATTGCAGGGCCCCATCTGCGCGCCATATGGATTGGTGTAAGGACCCGAGGTGTTGGCCGACGGCAGGTTGTAGGGCTTGTAACCCAGCTCTGTTGTTGCCGTCTGAAAGATCTGTGCCGACACCACCGTCTTCTGCGACGGCAGCGGGAACGGGTTGGAGCGATCGGGAGCGTAGGGGTTGCCGCCCCGCCCCTCACCAACGACCTGGCCATTGATTGTCCAGGCCTGACCTGAGGTGCCAAACACCTTTTCCGCGAAATCGAAGTACGGCTCCAGCTCTTCATAGCTGACGCCGAAATCCTGGATGGTCATGCCCTCGGGAATGAATTTTTTTCCGTAGCGTTCTATGTAATGGCTACGCATACGCAGCTCAATCGGGTCTACGCGAAAATGCACCCCTGACCAATGTAGGCCGGCGCCGCCGACACCTTTGCCAGGCAAGAAGGCGCCGAGTTGGCGGTTAGGCAGGGCTACGTCGTTAACGCTGTGCCGGATAGTGACGGTTTCTTTGGACACGTCGAGGAATAGCTTTTTGCGCACGCTATAGGTCAGCTCGTCGATGACCTGCGGGTAGTTGCCTTCAGGGTAAGTGTCCTGCATTGGGCCGCGCTCAAGTGCAACGACATCCAGACCGGCTTCGGTCAGTTCCTTGGCCATGATTGCGCCGGCCCAGCCGAAACCGACGATGACGGCGTCTACTTTCTTGATTTCATTCGCCACGACTCAAGCCCTCTCGCCACGGATGGATACAGGCGCGAAGGGGTAAGGTTCGTTGCGTTCTACCCAGTCCATAAAGTCTGCGCGAGCACCAGGGAAACCGATCTGTCGCCAGCCAACCAGCTCCTTGTTGCCACCATGAATCGGGTCGCAGAAAAATCCTTCACGAGTGTTTTGTACCAACAGGCTGAAAAACGTCTTGGCAGGCACTTTCTCGAAATGAAGCTCTCCTGTTTCGATTTTGCCGAGGATCTGATCTCGGGTTGCGTTGTCGTGCGCAGAGAAATTTTTTTTTGTCTGCGTCTGGCACCAGGTATCAGTTGCAGCAATTCCCAGGCGGTAAATCTGTTGCGGGTTCAATTGCAACTGATAGCCCATTTCGGCAGGGGCGTCAGTGACGAAAGGGCCCTGCATGTACCACTGTGCGCCGGAGGCATAGGGCGTGTTCATCTGGCGGTCAATGTACACGGCTGCGCCTGCTTCCAGGGCGCCGGGGCCGTGTTCGTCAGCAGGAATGATTCGGGAGATGGCGGCCTGAACAAATATCCACTCCTCGGACGTGAAGAAAGTCGGCTGATAGTCGGCGATTTTCGGCGCTGCGAGGATTTTCGTTTCTGCGCGCAACGCGACCTCGGATGCTGTCATCAGTTGCTTCGCCGTCACGCTAAGCCCTGTACAGGCCAAAGTCACTGCTGGTATCAGCGTCAGGCCTTTGCATAAAAAGTCTCGGCGCGCGCTGTCGGGGATAGATTGGTTATGGTCCATAACATCCTCATTGGTAAACGGTTTGAAGGGGGGCCCTTATCGTTCTGGCGATGTCATCTTTTCAACTACTGGTGCAGCGGCGGTCCCGCAACGCCATCAATACCCGCGCCATCTCTCTGGCTATCTGAATATTTTTTGGGTCATCGAAGCAATCAGCGCCAGTAAACCCACAACGGTGATTAGGTAGAAGTACTCCATGCTCGCCACTAGGGTCGATTGCTGGAGCAAAGTCTGGGAGAGTGTGGACACAGCCATTTGTACTGCTTGGCTATCACCTACCTGAGGAGACAGCATCTGGGTCAAATGTTGGGTCTGCTCAAGATAGAGCGGATCGCCTGAGCTGAGGTGTCCGTTTAGGTTGTTGTACTGAGTGGTCGTGCGCCATTGCAGAAATAAGGTTGCGATCGTGGTCCCCATAGCCATCGCGATTTGACCCAGCATGTTTTTGATTTGATACGCATGTGCAAACAGAGTGTCGGTTTGCTGGACGTCGCGGAATGTTTGCATGGCGGCAGTCGCGAGCACCAATATCACAAAGCAGCCGTTAAGTAGCACCGCGGGCAGGATGTTGGACCACATGTTGGCGCTGGGCGTAAGCGATGAACATAACCAGCCGAATCCGATCAGAGCGGCGAACCCGGCCAAAAAAAAACTTCTTCGGAGCCGGATATTTAGGAACTACGATAAACATAATTTCCCAAGTTATCAGCGCACCGACCAACCCGTAGGCCTGAAACGAGCCGATGGCTTCCCACGAATAGCCGAGTCCGGCCTGCAGAAAGTACGGCAGAATGTAGTTGTTACTGCCGAGCACAATATAGGTGAAGCAAAACAGGGCGACGCCGAGAAGATAGCGGGACTGCATCAGCTCCCTGATTTTGAGAAATGGCTCGCGCTTGCGGTGCTCGGCATGAAAGAAAATATATACACCTAGAGCTGCCAGCAGTGCATATGCAATGAGAATAAAAGCTTCGTTGTAAAAGTCATAATAAGAGCGCTGCAGAATGTATAGCAGGAAAAAACTGCTAACTGACAATAGCAGGATGTTCGCCGGGCTTGATGACGTTCTCTCGTCTTTAGGAACTACGGAGACGGGAAGAAACCGAGAGCAGAGGAAGCCGGCCATCACAGCGCCTGCGATCAGCACCCAGAAAATTGCATGCCAGGTGTCTTGCACTACAACCAGGGACGAGATGAACGGGGCAGAAGCGGTGCCCCCGGTCAGGCCAATTACGAACGCGTTGATCCCGACAAAACGACCTGGTCCGGGTGGAAGCAGGTTGACCATTAAGCGGGCCGACGTCATGAAGGATGCGCCACCCAGAGCCATGATCGTTCGACCGACGGTGAAAGTCGTTAGATCATTGCCTACACCGCAGACGATTGCTCCCATTACGTAAATGCTGATGGAACCGAGCATGAAGTTGCGCCAGCCGAGCCGCTCGACAAGCCAACGTTGCATGGAAATCACCACGACTGCTACGCAGGCGTACAGCGCCGCGACAATTGTGAACTCCTCGGGGCTGGCGTCGATTTCCCCGCGAATAGGGGTCGATGCAAAAGCAATCATGCCCGCTTGAAGATATTCCAACGCGCAGAGCAAGCCGATAGTCGTAAGCAAGGTTGCATTCTTTCGGTACATGAGTTGCCCCGTCAGAAGTTCATGTTTCTGGAGTCGTGATCACGATTTGCATTGGCAGCAATCACCCGTTCGACGACATCGTTGGCGTCTTTGAGTTCGTGATTGAAAATGTTCGTGCTGTAGGCTGGCGCGGGCGGCGTCCGTGTGTTGAGGACTGGTCCGCTGGTGTCGGAGGTGTCCACCGAGGCACGCATAGACAAGCCCAGGCGTAACGGGCTGCGTGCCACTTCGTCTGGCTTGAGTGCAATTCGCACGGGCACGCGTTGGGTCACCTTGATCCAGTTGCCCGTGGCATTCTGTGCTGGCATCAGCGAGAACGCGCTGCCGGTTCCCGCATCCAGCCCGACGATAACGCCATGGAAAACGACATTGCGGTTGTAGGCGTCAGCCCTCAGCAGAACGGGTTGTCCAATGCGTAGGTCTTCGATCTGAGACTCCTTGAAGTTGGCGTTTACCCAGACTTGATCGACGGGAACAACCGACATAAGAGCCACACCCGGACTGATCCGCTGGCCCACCTGTACGCTGCGCTTAGTGATCAGACCCGAAATAGGAGAGTTAATCTGGGTTCGGTGTAGCGAAATGTAGGCGTCTCGCAGATTGCTCGCCGCAACCAGGACATCTGGATGGGTACGTAGCGTGGTGTTGTCCACCATCGCAAGACGAACGGCAAGCGCGTGGCGAGAGCCATCCAACCTGGCAACAGCGTTTTTCAACACCTCTTCGGCATGACTGATTTCCTCTCGCGATACGGCGCCACTGGAGGCTAGCTGGCTACGTCTGCGAACATCATCTTGAGCCCTGCGCACATCATTTTGGCGCTGGCTAACTTCAGACTGCAATTGCTGCACCTGATAGTACTGAGTGCGTGCCTGACGTACTGCCCGTGCGAGGTTTGACTGGGCGCGTTCGTATTGAATTTCTGCATCCACGGCATTAAGCGTCACCAGCGGTGAATTGGCATCGACGTGGTCCGTGTTATCGGCACTGATGACCTTCACTGTGCCGCTGACCTGCGAGGTCACTTGCACAATGTTGCCATCCACATAGGCATCGTCGGTGGTTTGTGTACCGAGCTTCATCACGTACCAGGCGCCCAGAAGCACCACCAGTAGCAGGATTACCAGGGTCAGAACGATGCGAGGCCAGACGGAAGCCTTGCGCGCGGCATTATCAGTTGCGGAGGGAGTCATGCGCGTCATGAGTTATCTGCTACGGAAGAGTTGTCGGCGGGTTTTGGCATTTCGGGTAGATATCCACCACCAAGGGCTCTGCTCAAGTTGGCTTGTAGGGAGAGCGCTCGAGATTGAAGGTCTACCAGTTGACGCCGCTCTGCGAGAGTAGCGTTCTGCGTGGTCAACACCTGAAGATAGGTCGCAAGCCCTGCGGCATAACGTTTATTGACGAGATCGGCAGCGGCCTCTGCCGTCGCCACCGCCTCGACTTGTTGACTGAGGCGCTCTTTGAGCCAGCGAAGCGAGGACAGCTGGTCAGCAATGTCCCGCAACGCATTGATTACGGTCTGGTTGTAATTTTCAACGGCCAGATCATATGCAGCATCCTGCGCATCAAGGTTTCCCCTTAGGCGGCCGCCTTCGAATATTGGAAGGCTTATCGCCGGAGCGACACCCAGAATACGGCTGCTGTGATCATTGAACGTAGCTAGTGCCAAGCTTTGCATGCCGATGAAGGCACTAAGATTCACGTCCGGATAGAAGCGGGCCTTGGCCACTTCAATTTCGTGGTGGGAGGCCTCCACTCGCCAGCGTTGCGCCACGACGTCAGGCCGATGGCCGATCAGCTCGGCGGGAATGTTGGTAGGCATCATGAACGTGTCACTGGGTTGTAGACGCGGTCGGGAGATGGAGCGACCACGGTCAGGCCCTTTGCCAAGCAATGACGCAAGCTTGTTCTGATTAAGTTCGACCGCCTCCCTAAGTGCTGCGATATACGCTCTGGTCGCGGGTAAAGACGCCTGAGATTGCTTGATATCAATCTCAGTGCCGAGCTCGGCGATGAAGCGTTTTTTTGTCAGTTCTTCAATCTGTTCCTGCTGCTGGAGCAGCGCCTGCGCAACATCGATCTGCTCGTAGGTGTTTTGCAGAGCAATGTATGTTTGCACGATCGTGGAAGAGAGAATCAGCGTTGTGGCCTGCTCATCGACTTCCAGCGCCCGGCGGCGTCCGATTGCCGCCTCGACCGCAGAGCGGTTCTTGCCCCAGAAGTCGAGTTCATAACCGACGCTCAACGTCCCTTGGTGAACGCGCTGCCAGGTACCTCGAGCGGGGTCGGGGGTCGTGCCGTTGGAACTGAATCTTTCGCGGGTGACGCTTATTGCAGCGCTGAGACTGGGGAGCAGTTGGGCTCCCTCTACTGCCTCGAGCGCACCGGCCTGGTGGACACGGGCCGCTGCGGATAGGAGCGTCGGGCTGTCCGCGAGTGCTTCATGTACAAGGTCATCGAGCTGGGGGTCCCGGTAGCTGCTCCACCAGTTTTGCGTGGGCCAGGTTGCGGGGGAGAGTTTCATCCCGTCGCTTGCGAGCGTCTCGCCGACGTCATCTGGCTGCATGAGCTGCGAATGTGGCTTGAGATCGCCGAAGGAGCATCCCGAAAGCAACAGCGCCAATGCGAATGACAAAAACCTTCGCGCCGTTAAGAGCGGAGCGCTATACGTTGTCACTTGCGTTGATGTGCTTTTCATTGAAGATTTTCCCGGACGCTTACGGTTAAAAGAACGGGCCATTTACGGAGGTTAAAAAAGCGTAGCGACTAGTTCGCCTCGTTTACGGGGCTTCACGCCATCGACGATAATGCCAACGGCATTGTCGATGACATCAAAGTTCTTAACGTGAACATAAACAGTCGGGCATGCTGGATAGTATGGAAAAGACTGCATCTGCGGCTCTCCAATTCAGATTTCTACCTGTTGCAAGGTTGTTGCGAAGACCCGGCGAAACCGCGATCTCAGCGACTCTATCGAAAGAATATCGCCTTCTCTAAGGCACTATTGGACAGAAAGATTAATCGTAATCTGTAAGGCAGATCTGAAATGTCGAGGCGACAATTTTTCATCCCGTCTGCCACATACCCCATTATAAATCTCAATTTCATTAAAGCTGCAACTCTTTTACAGAGGTGTTCTGTCACTTTGGAGTGCTCGCAGAAGAACTATCCAGTTCAACGAGTTGCTGCGGATGCAAGGTCAATAAAGCTGTTTGATCTGATATATTACTGGAGGAGCATGTGCAATGGTCTCTTGTGAGTTTGTAACGACCTCAAAACATTTTATTTTGATGCTGGTTGCAATTGCGAGGCCGGCCGTTTGTTTCTATTTTGCTCACTCGCGTGTCGCGAAGGAGTTATAATATATGTGGCGTCTTAATTTTGATTATCCGTTTATTAGATGGGACTTGGCTAGTATATCTAGGCGAAGACGGGTCAATTGCATAATCTAATCTACTTTATGGTTAAATTTTAGCGGTAACGCATTGTCTTTCAATGGTTTTTTTTAGTGGTGGTCTCGACACGAAACATGCTTTTGAGCAGGCTGCGCAGTATGGCTAATACTGCAAAAAGGCTCACTTTCGTGGCCGGCACTTGGATCGCCGCTTGTAAGTTGGTACCCATTGGCGAGACGCACTCAATTCACACCATGAACAGACCTTTCTTCTACGCCGCTCGAACCCTTAAGGAATAAGTACGGTTTTGTCGCTGCTACCTGCTTCGATGGCTTTGTATTGCGCGATGCCATCTACCAGCGCTACCTCTTTCACGCCTTCAGGCGGGAGGAGTTCACCCTCATCGAAGTAGTGGCCGAAATCCTTCAACATGGCCGCGCATTGAGTGTTGTCGTAAAGAAGAGAGTTCACGCCGACAAGAACACCGCCTTTCCGATAGAATGCCAGAGCGGGGAGACTGATAATGCCGTCAACCGGCGCAGCGATTATTGCGATGCGCCCGAAGTTTGCAAGGGCCGATATGGAAGCTGGTAACCAGCCTCCAGTAGTGTCGAAGATGACTTGCGCACCACCTGGAAATACTTCAGAGACTTGGCTGGCGAGCGACTCTGCTGTATCAAGCAAGATCGTTTCGTAGCCTTTTCCCTGTAAAGCCTTTGCCTGATCAGCCCGGCGCACAGCAGCAAGAATCCGTGCCCCCTTAATCTTCGCGAGGGCAAGAGCGGCCGTCCCAACGGCGCCATTGCCGCCTATTACAAGGAAGGTCGTACCCTGCTTTATACCGGTGCGTTCCACGGCATCGTAGGCCGTTGTGAACGGTACGCCGATCGCGGCGGCCTGAGCGAAAGACAAGCTGTTGGGCTTTAGCGCTACACCGCTCGCAGGTACAACCAGAAACTCGGCGTGAGACCCATCACTCAGGAACCCAGGACCTTTGCCTGTCCCCCATACCGCTTCGCCGATGAGCTCTGACGGGCCCTGTTCTACGATGCCCGCGAAGTCTCGACCAGGGACGCGAGGGAGGGTAGTGTAGGAGAAGCGGCCTAGAACGTTCTTGAGGTCACTGGGATTGAGGCCCGCGGCTTTCACCCGAATGAGAACCTCATCTGCAGCGGGAGAGGGTACTGCCAATTCGATGAGTTTTAAGTTGTCTACACTGCCTGTGGTAGTGAACTGCAATGCTTTCATGTCGGGGCCTTAAGTGAACATACATGGCCAGCTTAGAGTCACCCACTTTTCCCTGCCTGCCAGATAGTTACGTCTATCGGACAGCCTGGTCTCACCTTTGCAGATGAGTGGCAGCATAGACAGATGGTGTAACCGCTGTGGCACGCTTGAACATTTCACTGAAGCTGCTTAGGTTGTAGCCCAGTTCGGCTGCAACTGACTTGACTGGTACGGCTTCCAACAAGCGCGCCGCTGCGTAGGCCAACTGCACTGTTCTTCTCCACTCGCTAAAGGTGAGCCCTAGCTCCGTCTTGAACAGTCGCGCGAGCGTGCGAGTACTGGCGCCGATCACATCCGCATGCTGCTCGAATGAGATATCCAAAGAGGGAGCACGCAAGACTTCGTTGCAAAGGCTACGTAATCGTCGGTCTCCATTTGCCGGCATCGGTGCCTGCAAGAGAGCGGAGCTTGAACGTCGTAGCTCAACTACTAGAAACCCATCCAGTGCTTCTCTGTAGGCTTCGCTTTCACAAGGCGTCAAGCTAACGCGGCGTCTGATCAGTTCGCGCAACAGCAGAGTAACTTCCACAACTGCCAGCTCACTGCCAATTTGCTTAGCCAATTCTGTGTGTAGGTAGATGTTCCGCATCTCGAGATCGGAAACCACACTGACGCCATGATGGACGTGTGGTGGAATCCACACCGCCCGATGTGGTGGCACTAAGAGCGCCGAGCTGGGCGTGTCGACGAGCATGACGCCGCTTTCCGCATAGAGTAACTGCCCCCACTCATGCACATGCGGCTCGATCTCGACGCCTTTAACGTAACTAAGCGCCAGAGGCTGAATGGGATGAACTGCCCTAGCAAGGTCGGGCGGGGTAGCGAATGCCATACGAAATATCCCGAACAATTGATGCATTTGTGCGGGGCATGTGGCCGGATGTATTGAGAATTCCTGAGCGCAAATGCCTTAAGGAAATGGAAATTGATTCTTCCACACAGTGTACGGGCGTTCTAACACGGGATGACTGACTTGGCTAGGCGGGAGGCAGATGACCCATACGACGAATACAATGGCAAAGAGCGCAACAGCTTAACAGGAGACGCTTCGATCAGCTCGCCCGCACCTTGGCCGCTACTGAATTTCGATGTGCTTGATTCGCGCTCGACCTGTAGATCAGACATTTCTTTCGCAGCATAATTTACAGCGCCGAGCTTTGAGTACACAATAAAGGCCACAGACGTAACGCTGAGCGTTCAAAGTTTTGATTTTTCAGTCAGTTAGAGGATGAGCCATGGTCCCGTCCGCTGCGCCATATTCGGTAACCTGGAACACTGAACGCCAGGTAACCATAAGAAGCCCGCTCAATGAGCGGGCTTTTTTTCGTCCTGAAGATCTTGCATATGCCTTCCTTCGCTATTTTCGTACGAACGCACCTCTAATTTCGCACGCCGTTACGTGGTTTTCCCTGTCAGCTCTCACCTCATTGGATTCTGCATCCGGCTGGGGTTTGAACAACCCCACGAGGTCCTGAACACCCCGGAGCTTCGGTTCACTGAATCGAGTTGCCCTGAACCGTGCTGGTGCGCCATGACCTGACGGAATACCCCCATGCCCATTGGTCGATTGCACCCCTTGCCGCTTAAACGGTTATCTATTGCCAGGCAAAGACTTCCATGGGAGCGACCGGCAGCAAGATGCTGCGGTGCCCGCTTTCTAAAATAATGGCCTGTCAAGGCGACAAAATAGTCTGCAAGGGGAATGGCACTGTATGAAATATCCATTACGTCCGTTGGTGTTCTGGCCAACGTTTCTGATCCTGCTGGCAGCGGTGATCGCCAGCTACGTCGACCTCAATGCATTCCTTGCGGTCAGCAAGCAGCTCAATAACCTGATCCTGAAAAACTTTTCCTGGCTGTTCAGCGCCGGCTCTTTTGCCATGGTGGTGCTGACAGCGATCGTCTACTTCTCCGCACTCGGGAACGTGCGAATCGGCGGCGAAGATGCGCAGCCGTTGCTGAGCAAGTGGCGTTGGTTCATGGTGGCGCTGTGCACCACGCTGGCCGTGGGCGTGCTGTTCTGGACCACCGCCGAACCGCTCTACCACCTGTATTCGCCGCCCACCAGCCTGCCGATTGAAGCGGGCAGCGGTGCCGCAAAAAGCTTCGCAATGTCGACGATGTTCCTGCATTGGACCATCACCCCCTACGCGATTTACCTGGTGCCTTCGCTGGTGTTTGCGCTGGTGTTCTACAACCGTCGCAGCCAATTTTCTATCGGTGCCATGCTTGAGCCGTTGCTGGGCCCTGCGCGGGTCAAGCGCTATGCCGGGTTGATCGACACCCTGGCGATGTTCGCCCTGGTGGCCGGTATGGCGTCATCCCTGGGCACCGGCGCGCTGACGTTAGCGGGTGGCCTGAGCCAGTACATCGGCGGCGAAACTACGCCGTTGCGCCTGGCGGTCATCATCGCAATCATCGTCATCACCTTTGTCGCGTCGGCCGCCAGTGGCTTGCAGCGCGGCATTGTGATGCTGTCGTCGTTCAACGCCTGGATCATGCTCGCGCTGGGGCTGTTTGTGCTGCTGTGCGGGCCGACGTTGTACATGTTCAGTCTCGGCGTCGAGTCCCTCGGCGTGTACCTCGACACCTTTTTCAGCCGCAGCCTGTTCACCGGTGCCAGCAGTGGCGACACCTGGCCACAGAGTTGGACGGTGTTCTACTGGTCGGTGTGGTTTGCCTGGGCGCCGGTGAGTGCGCTGTTCCTCGGCAAGATCGGGCGTGGTTATACCGTGCGTGAATTCATCCATATCAACATGCTGTACCCGGCGCTGTTCACGGCGGTGTGGATCTGCATTTTCTCCGGCAGCAGCCTGTATTTCGACGCGCTGGGCGATGGCAGCCTCAACCGCGTGCTGAACGAGCAGGGCGTCGAGCACGTGCTGTACCAGATGTTCCAGCAGTTGCCCGCCAGCGGCCTGATGATCGCGTTTCTGCTGTTCGTGGCGTTTATCTCGTTTGTTACCGCCGCAGACTCCAGCACCGACGTGATCGCCAACCTGTGCAGCAAAGGCGTGACCGCCGACTCGGACCTGGACGGCAACCCGATGTTGAAGATCGTCTGGGGCGTGATCATCGGCACGGTGTCGTGGGTGATGGTCGCTTTTGTCGGCATCGACGGGGTGAAGATGCTTTCCAACCTGGGTGGCTTGCCGGGGATGATCCTGGTGTTGCTGGCCAGTACCTCGCTGATCTTCTGGTTGAAAAACCCTCTATTGCTGGACGTGAAAAGCCTCCAGCCGACCGCCGAGACGGATGTGCGTGGCGCCGGCCCTGTGCCGGACTTTGCCCGCTGATCGATAGAACCGCTGCTGGAGTTACTGATGGAAATCGTCACCGAATTTGCCTACACCGTGCGTGAAATCGAGCATTGTCTTATCCCACTCAAAGACGGCACGCACTTGGCTGCGCGTATCTGGCTGCCGGAGGTCGCGGGTTCGCAGGCCTTCCCGGCGATCCTGGAATACCTGCCGTACCGCAAGCGTGACGGCACCGCCGTGCGTGATGCGCTGACTCACCCGTGGATGGCCGGGCAAGGCTATGTGTGTGTCCGGGTGGACATGCGTGGCAATGGCGAATCCCAAGGCCTGATGGCCGATGAATACCTGTTGCAGGAGCAGGATGACGCCCTCGAAGTGATCGACTGGCTGTGCCGGCAACCCTGGTGCGACGGCAACGTCGGCATGATGGGCATCTCCTGGGGTGGCTTCAACGGCCTGCAAGTCGCAGCGCGCCAGCCCGAGGCGTTGAAGGCGATCATCACCCTGTGCTCCACCGATGATCGCTTTGCCGACGACATCCACTACAAGGGCGGCAACCTGTTGATGGAGAACTTCGGTTGGGCCGCGACCATGCTCAACTTCAGCGCCGCCGTGCCCGACCCCTTGCTGGTCGGCGACGACTGGAAAAGCCTCTGGCACCAACGCCTGGAGGCCATGCCACTGCTCGCCGAAACCTGGTTGCAACACCAGACCCGCGATGACTACTGGCGCCACGGCTCGGTGTGCGAGGACTATTCGAAAATCAAGGCAGCGGTGTATGCCGTCGGCGGTTGGGGCGACGCCTACCGCAACACCGTTTCGCGCCTGATGGAACACCTGCCGGGGCCGAAGAAGGCCATGATCGGTCCGTGGATTCACAAATACCCACACTTCGCGGTGCCCAATCCGGCCATCGGCTTCCTGCAAGAAGCCAAACGCTGGTGGGATCACTGGCTGAAGGGCATCGATAATGGAGTGATGAACGACGCATCCTGCACTTTTTACCTACAGGATATTCTGCCGCCAAAGGGCAGTTACGCTGAGCGGCCGGGTATCTGGGTGCAGACTGCCGGCTGGCCGGATCCCCAGGTGCAGTGGACCGATTTCAACCTCGGTGAGCAAGGGCTGAGCCGTGGCGCCCAACCCTTGGCAACACCGCGCAGCATTTTTTCGCCGCTGACCACTGGCCTGCACCAGGGCGAGTACTGCGCCATCTGGTTTGGCCCCGATGGACCGACGGATCAGCGCCGGGATGACGCCCATTCACTGTGTTTCGACTCCCAACCGCTGACTGAACCCCTAGCGCTGCTGGGCGATGCGCGCCTGACGCTGCGCCTGGCCAGCGACACAGCTTGCGGCCAATTGATGGCGCGGCTGAATGCCGTGGCGCCGGACGGGCAGGTCACGCAGATCACCTACGGTGTCCTTAATCTCAACCTGCGCGAGGACTTTTCCCACGTAACCCCAGTAGTACCGGGCGAGCCGATGGATGTGCATCTGAGCCTGGACCATATCGGCATGCGCCTGCCGGCGGGTTACCGTTTGCGCCTGGCCTTGAGCACCGCCAGTTTCCCGTTGCTGTGGCCCAGCCGTGAGCTGACCACCTTGACGTTGCTGCCCACCCTGCAGCGCTTGCAACTGCCGGTGTTTATCGGCGACGCGGTGGAATGCCCGTTCGAGGCGCCGCAAGCTGCCACACCGGCGGCGCTGGAAGTGCTGCGCGCCGCCGCGCCGAAACGCACGTTGATTGAGGATGTGGGCAGTGGCGAAGTCTGTGTGAAGATCGAGGACGACCTGGGCGCGGTGCGCTTCACCGACCACGGGTTGTCGGTGGACCAGCGTTGCACCGAGCAATATCGCACCTTGCCGTGGGACCCTCTGTCGGCCCGTGCCGATATTGAGTGGCACTACCGCGTGGGCCGCGACGAGTGGTGTGTGGAGGTGGAAAGCCGCCTGAGCGTGCACGCTGACGCCGAGTGGTTCTACGTCGACGCGGAGCAGACGGCCTGGGAAAACGGCCAGTTGGAACACCGCCGGCAATGGAGCAAACGCGTGGCCAGGGTCGCGCTGTAAGTGAGCAACTGGCAGGATGCTTGCCCACGTGATCTCTGCGGGCCTGGGTAAACCTGGGCCCGTGTTTGCCATTGGAATCGCTCATGTCGCGCCGAAACGTCGATCTTCCCCCGCTGAACTGTCTGCAGACCTTCGAAGCGGCCGCCCGCCATTTGAGCTTTACCCAGGCCGCCCATGAACTGAACCTGACCCAGAGTGCGGTCAGCCGCCAGATCAAACGCCTGGAAGAAGACCTGGCCCGCCCGCTGTTCTATCGACTGGCCTTGGGCCTGAGCCTCACGCCGGCGGGTGTGCGTTATTTCCGCACCATCCAGCGCCTGTTGCGCGAACTGGACCGCGAGTCCGCCGAGTTGCGCCGTCGCGGTGCCGATCGCCAGTTGACCCTGGCCAGCACGCCCACCATCAGCTCCATCTGGCTGGCCGCGTTGCTTCCGGCGTTCCAGCGCGAACACCCGGACCTGGACATCCGCATCCTGTGCAGCGAAAGCCCCAGCCACCTGGATGTGAGCGAGTACGACCTGGGCCTGTTCTATCACCTCGATGAACTGCCTGCACCCCACGGCCTGGAGCTGACGCCGGTGTTCGACAGCGAGCAAGTTATCACCGTGTGCAGCCCAGGCTACATCGAACGCCACGGCCCGATTCGCGACCTGCAACACCTGCTGCACGCCCATACCCTGTTGATCGTCGAGGACCACTACCACGACTGGTTGACCTGGACCGACTGGTTTGCCGACGTCGGCGCCCACTACCACACGCCGCGCCATGCGTTGCGCACCAATAGCTATCAACTGTTGATGCAATCGGCGGTGATGGGCCATGGGGTCGCGCTGGGCTGGAAGAGCCTGCTGGACGGCGAACTGGCTGCCGGGCGCCTGCAAATGGCCTTGCCACACACCATGCACAGCCGTGGTCGGCTGCATCTGATGCAACCTCATCACCGCAACCCGCCCTCGGCGGCGCGCAGTTTTCGTCAATGGTTGCTGGCCCATGCCAGCCACTTGAACAGCTCTCCTTAACTTTCGATTGCCCTCATGAACCTGACCTTCCTGACCTTTCCGGCGCTGTACAGTGCCACCATCCTGATGCTTACCGGCAACGGGCTGTTTTTCAGCTTTATCGGCCTGCGCCTGAGCAGCCAGGGCATCAATGAAGTGTGGATCGGTGCGCTGACGGCGGCGTACTACGGGGGGATGGTGTGTGGCGCCAAATTCGGCCACCGCATGATCGCCGGTGTCGGGCATGTGCGCTCGTATGTGGCCTGCGCCGGGGCCGCTACCATCATCGTGTTGTTGCATGTGCTGTTCGAGCAACTGGAGTTCTGGTTGGCGCTGCGTTTCGTGATGGGGCTGGTGATGATGAACCAGTACATGGTCATCGAGAGCTGGCTCAATGAGCAGGCGGAAAACAACCAGCGCGGCGCCGTATTCGCCGGTTACATGGTGGCTGTGTCCCTGGGGTTGATGCTGGGGCAGGGCGTGTTGATCTGGCGCCCGGAGCTGGATTTCAAGCCGCTGGTGATCGTCGCGATCTGCTTTGCCGCTTGCCTGCTGCCGGTGACCATGACCAAGCGTCTGCACCCGGCCAAGCTGGTGGCGGCGCCACTGGAAATCGGGTTTTTCTGGCAGCGCGTGCCGCAGGCGCTGACCACGGTGTTTGTCACCGGCCTGATGATCGGCGCGTTCTATGCCCTGGCCCCGGTGTTTGCCACGCGCAACGGCTTGAGCACCGCCGAGGCGAGCACCTTTGTCGCGGTGTCGATTTTTGCCGGGCTCTGCGGCCAGTGGCCGATCGGCTGGCTGTCGGATCGCATTGATCGCTCACGGCTGATTCGCGCCTGCGCCCTGGCCTTGGGGCTGCTGGTGATCCCGCTGTGGGGGCTGGTGCCATTGCCTTACGCCGTGTTGCTGCTGTTTGGTTTTCTCAGCGGCTTGCTGCTGTTCACGCTTTACCCGTTGGCGGTGGCGCTGGCCAATGACAACGTCGAGCAACCCCGGCGCGTGCCGTTGAGCGCGATGATGCTTGCCACTCACGGCATCGGCGCCAGCCTGGGGCCGATGCTGAGCGGGGCGCTGATGAACAGCTACGGCCACGGTGCGTTCTACATGCTGTTTTCGGCCTGCGCGCTGTTGCTGATCTGGCGTGTGCAGCCCAGGAAAGTCACCGGCGAATACCTCGTCGAGGGCGCGCCGCTGCACCACGTGGCTATGCCGGAACACCCGATGGGCGCCATGGCCGCTGTGCTCGATCCTCGGGTGGATGAAATCCCCGAGGAACTGGTGATCAACGAACCCGCGCCCGACAGTGCGTCTTCTACGGCGCGTTCCGGCTGTGACGATAGTCGCTGACGGCCTCGTACACTGCCTTGCGCAAGCGGTTGATGCCGCCGATGGGGCGGTGCTCCGCCACGCCAAACCAGGGGTTGAATGACTGGTTGTCACAGGCGATGTTCAGCTCAGGCGTATCGAAATCCTGGGCCGGGATCCGCACCTTGGCCACGCTTTCATATGGCGCGTCGCTCTCCTTCCATTCGATGCTGGTGTCTTCGATCGGCATGAATTTCTGCGGGTTCTGCCGCTGGATCTGCAACACGAAACAGGCCGGCACGCGGTCGGTGGACAACTGCTGGTTCAGGGCGCTGCGCAGGAAGTTCGGCAGGTCCTGGTTCTGCTTGGGCAGCGCGTATTCCGGGCAGCTCTGCGGGTCGGGTGCAACGCGGAACTTGGCGTTGGCCGCGCCGAACTTGTAGGGCGATACGGAAAAGTACGTGGTCTGCGTCGGGCTGGCCGGTGCGGGCGCCAGGGTTGCCAGGGCGATAAACAGATGGCGCACTTGCCAACTGCGTGGGTCGGCCTTGGGGAAGAACGCCATGACTTTCTTGCCATCCGCCTGGGCACCGATGTTCTGCGCGTATTCCGCCACATCGCTGACGAAGAAGTTCGGATGGCTGAACATCACGAAGTCCTGTTCGGCACGGGTTTGTTGATCGGCGAGCAACTGTTTGCCCGGCACATCAAGCAACTTGATCGCCATGCCACGGGCATCGCGAATGCTGTCGAACTGCGGGTAGGCGTTGCCGTTGGACAATCTCATCGTCGCCTGCCAGGTCTTGCCCGGTTCGGCGAACACACCCTGGCGCAACGCCGGGTCGAGGTCGGTCAACACGCTGACTTCGGCCTTCACGCAACCGTGGGCCTTGGCGTGGGCATCGCGCAGGTAGCGCGTGCCCTCGCGGTGCTGATCGACGATGCGCACGGCAGTCTGGATGATGCCCTGGGTCATCCCCGCTTCACCCGGCGGGATCTGCTCGTTGGGCGACACCGGCCCGCTGTGCTGCCAGGCGTACCAGGCGGTAGCGGCCAGCCAGCCGAGCAAGCCCAGGCCCACCAGCCACAGCAAGCTCTTGCCGAGGAATCTCCCGATGCGCAGCCACAGGCGGGCGAGCAGGGACGGTTGGTCGTATCGAGATCGGATCATCATGGCAGTTGTTGCTCCAGCGGGCCGCCCAGCACTTTGAGGTATTCCAGCAGCGCCCAGCGTTCCTGCGGCAGCAGGCCACGGCCGATGACGCCGTTGCCACGAGCGCCTGCACGGAATTCGTGGCCGCTGTTGTGGTTACCGGTGATTTTGGTATCGAAGACAAAGGCATTCTTGAACGCCGTGGTCTCGAAACCGAGATGGCGCGGGTCGTAATTGAAGGTGCCTTTATAGAAGGTGGTGCTGCGCTCGTCCTGGGGCGAGAGCAATTGGTAGATTGTCGGCACCGACCCGTTATGCAAAAACGGCGGCGTGGCCCACACGCCGGCCAGTGGGCGTGCCTTGTAGGCGCGCAGCTCGCGCACGCCAATCGGCAGGCCGTAGCCATCCAGGCGCGGGCGCTCGGCCGGGGTGACACCGGCGGCGCGGTAGGCGTGGTCTTCGACAAAGGCGGTGACATAGGCCAGGCCCTTGGCCACAGACATTTTTTTTCAGGTCCAGGGGCTCGGTCGGTGTCGGGTGCAATTGGACATTCAGCTTGGCCAGCTCCGCCGGGTCCCATTGCAGGGCGCTGAGGTCGTAGCGCTGGTCGGCGATGTTGCTGGCAGTGCCGGGGTCGGTGCCGATGTAGTCCACCGGTAGCATTTTCAGGGTTTGCACCGGGCGACCACCTTCCTGGCTGACGGTGGGCACATGGCAGCCGGCGCAGTTCTCGGCGAACAGCGCTCGGCCTTGGGCGGCCAGAGGCTTGTCGACGGCGCCGAACAAATCCTCGGGCCAGGTAGGCGGCTGGAGGCGTTGCAGGGTTTCTTCGATCAGGTTGAGGTCGCGCACGCGTACGCTGGACGGATAACGTGCATCGCCCTGAAGGGGCTGGCCCGCGCCATCGAAAAACGTCAGGGTCGCGCCCACGCCGAGGGCTTCGCCGATATTGCGTGCCATAGGCTGCTGGGCCGAGCCGTTCCATTGCACCCAGTCGAAGGTCCAGATGTTCCACAGTTGCGGGTAGTCCACCGGTGCGTTGGCGACCCGGTAGTTGTCCGGGGAAATGGCGTCGCCAAAGCTGGCGTTGGCGATGCGGCCAAACGCATCGGTACGGCCCGGGCCTTCTTCGGTGGGGTAGAGGCCACGGTGGGTGTCGTTCCAGGCGACCTTGAGGAATTGGTTCAGCGACTGCTTGAAGTCCTGGCGCAGCTGGCTGTGCTCGGCCTCGTAACGGTCGCCCAGCACCTGGCGGGCGAAGCGTTCAAATTTCCAGGGGTTGTAATAGGTCGCGGCGAGGCTGGCGACCAGGGCCTGGCCGAAGCTGCCGCCGCGCAGGGTGGGCACGCTGGACGGCAGCACGTGTTGCGCCGAGCCGCCGTCGATCCGCACCGCCTGGTCCTTGAAGTGCAATTCGCCGGTGTGGCAGGCGGCGCAGGTGATATCCAGGTACTCAACGTTGCTGCCGGGGTTTTTATGGCGGGCAAACCCTACCGGCAGGTTGCCGGGATTTTGTGTTGTGGGCACTTGCTTGGGATCCACCAGGAAGCCGAAGCGCGCCAGGTATTGGGGCGTGGCAAAACGCCCCTCGGAGAACGGTAGTTCCAGGGCGGTGAACCAGTCGTAATGCAGGCCTTTTACTTGAGTGCCCTGGGGCGTGAAGTAATAGGTCTGGCGGTCGGCGGCACTCCATTGGTCCTGGTAGTGCACCTGCTCCACAGGCACGTAGTCCGGTAGCTTGGGGTTGACGGTGTAATAGAGCACCACGGCCAGCAACAGCACCAGAAGGGTGAATATCAGGAGTAAAACACGGGAAAAAATGCGCAAGATAACTTTCCTTGTCGAGTTGTCGCGTTGTTATGCCACTACGGCACAAGTGCGGCAAGTGGCCATGAGCCTGTTGGCAGGCGGTCCCGCGATCCTTCGCGGGGGCTCATCATGAATGAAAATGCTTTTAAACACGTGAACTTATCGGAAGTTTCCTGCTCACATGCCGGTAGCCATTGGTCGTGGCCGCCTGATAAGCTCGCGACTTTATTCGAATGCCCTATTGGCGCATGAACAAGGAAATAGCATGAAACAGCATCGGTTGGCGGCGGCGGTGGCCCTGGTTAGCCTGGTACTTGCGGGTTGTGATTCGCAGACCAGCGTAGAGCTGAAAACCCCGGCGCAGAAAGCTTCCTACGGCATCGGCCTGAACATGGGCAAAAGCCTTGCTCAAGAAGGCATGGATGACCTGGACTCCAAAGCAGTAGCCCAGGGCATCGAAGATGCCGTCGGCAAGAAAGAGCAGAAGCTCAAAGACGACGAACTGGTAGAAGCGTTCGCCGCACTGCAAAAGCGTGCTGAAGAACGCATGACCAAAATGAGCGAAGAGTCGGCTACCGCCGGCAAGAAATTCCTCGAAGACAACGCCAAGAAAGACGGCGTCGTCACCACCGCTTCCGGTCTGCAGTACAAGATCATCAAGAAAGCCGATGGCGCCCAGCCTAAGCCGACTGACGTGGTGACTGTTCACTACACCGGTAAACTCACCAACGGCACCACATTTGACAGCTCCGTGGATCGCGGTAGCCCGATTGACCTGCCGGTCAGCGGCGTGATCCCGGGTTGGGTCGAAGGCCTGCAACTGATGCACGTCGGCGAGAAGGTCGAGTTGTACATCCCGTCCGACCTGGCCTACGGCGCCCAGAGCCCGAGCCCGGCGATTCCAGCCAACTCCGTGCTGGTTTTCGACCTGGAACTGCTGGCCATCAAGGACCCAGCCAAGGCTGAAGCCCCTGACGCACCAGCCGCCAAGAAGTAACAGGCGCCTGAACACACAACGCCGTCCTAGACGGGGCGTTGTTTGTATCTGAAGCTTGCACATGGCGTTTCGGGCAAATCCAAACGAACATCCCTGGGCGGTAACAGTCTGATATAAGACTTACGCACGACTAGCCGCCACGCAATCGCCAAGCCA
>NZ_JADDUM010000339.1 GCF_015163715.1 Pseudomonas cyclaminis | reverse complement strand
GACACCACAATCACCGCAATACCGCTGGCCGCGAGGTTGTGGATGATCTGGTAAATCTCCGACTTGGCGCCGATGTCGATGCCCCGCGTCGGTTCATCCAGCAGCAGCACCTTCATCGGCATCGACAGCCAGCGGCCCAAAATGGCCTTCTGCTGATTGCCGCCGGACAGGTACATAATTTTCTGTTGCGCATCCGGGGTCTTGACCTTCATCGCCTTGATTTGCTGGTCGGCGTTGCCCTTTTCCCAGGTCTCGCGCAGCAACCAGCCGAACGAGGAATGGGCGCCACGGGCGCTGATGTTGATGTTCTCGGCGACGCTGGAAAGCGGAATGATGCCTTCCTTCTTGCGATCCTCGGGGCACAGCAAAACACCGGCGGCGATGGCATCTCGCGGGGAGCGCAGTTGCAACGCCGCCCCACACAGTTCAAGGCTGCCAGCGCTGCTGCGCTCCAGGCCGCTGAGCAAGCGGAACAACTCCGTACGCCCTGCCCCGACCAAGCCGAACAGGCCAAGAATCTCGCCTTTGCGCACGTCAAAACTGATCGGCTCACGCAGGCCGGGGCCGAGCAGACCATCGACCTTGAGCGCCACCTCGCCCTGTTCACGCGGGCGGTAGTCGTAGATGTCCTGAATATCGCGACCGACCATGCAGGTCACCAACTGGTCGTGACTCAACGCGCTCATGTCGTCAAAGGTGCGCACGTAACGGCCGTCCTTGAACACCGTCACCGCGTTGCAAATGCGGAACACTTCTTCCATGCGGTGCGACACGTAGAGCACCACTTTGCCCTCATC
>NZ_JADDUM010000338.1 GCF_015163715.1 Pseudomonas cyclaminis | reverse complement strand
GACACCACAATCACCGCAATGCCGCTGGCCGCGAGGTTGTGGATGATCTGGTAAATCTCCGATTTGGCGCCGATGTCGATGCCCCGCGTCGGTTCATCCAGCAGCAGCACCTTCATCGGCATCGACAGCCAGCGGCCCAAAATGGCCTTCTGCTGATTGCCGCCGGACAGGTACATGATTTTCTGTTGTGCATCCGGGGTTTTGACCTTCATCGCCTTGATTTGCTGGTCGGCGTTGCCCTTTTCCCAGGTCTCGCGCAGCAACCAGCCGAACGAGGAATGGGCGCCACGGGCGCTGATGTTGATGTTCTCGGCGACGCTGGAAAGCGGAATGATGCCTTCCTTCTTGCGGTCCTCGGGGCACAGCAAAACACCGGCGGCGATGGCGTCTCGCGGGGAGCGCAGTTGCAGGTGTTCACCGCACAATTGCAGGCTGCCAGCGCTGCTGCGCTCCAGGCCGCTGAGCAAGCGGAACAACTCCGTACGCCCTGCCCCGACCAATCCGAACAGGCCAAGAATCTCGCCTTTGCGCACGTCAAAACTGATCGGCTCGCGCAGGCCGGGGCCGAGCAGACCATCGACCTTGAGCGCCACCTCGCCCTGCTCACGCGGGCGGTAGTCGTAGATGTCCTGAATATCGCGACCGACCATGCAGGTCACCAACTGGTCGTGACTCAACGCGCTCATGTCGTCAAAGGTGCGCACGTAACGGCCGTCCTTGAACACGGTGACCGCGTTGCAAATACGGAACACTTCTTCCATGCGGTGCGACACGTAAAGCACCACTTTGCCCTCATC
>NZ_JADDUM010000337.1 GCF_015163715.1 Pseudomonas cyclaminis | reverse complement strand
GCGCCTGCGTGATGACAGCCCGGAAGCCCACAGCGGCCAGTCCAGCTATGAAATCGCCGCTGCCGCCGCCGAAGTGGAAGAAGTCCAGCCGGCCGCCGCGACCCGCACCCTGGTTCGCCAGGAAGCTGCCGTGAAAACCGCGCCAGCCCGTGCCAACGCACCGGTCCCGGTTGAAGCTGCCGCCCCGGTTGCCGCCCCGGCCGCCCTGCCTGAACCAAGCCTGTTCAAAGGCCTGGTGAAGTCGCTGGTCAGCCTGTTCGCCACCAAGGAAGAGCCTGCGGCTCCGGTTGTGGTTGAAAAACCCGCTTCCGAGCGCCCGGCGCGTAACGAAGAGCGTCGCAACGGCCGTCAGCAAAGCCGTAACCGCAACGGTCGCCGTGACGAAGAGCGCAAGCCTCGCGAAGAGCGTGCACCGCGTGAAGAACGCGCACCACGTGAAGAGCGTGCACCTCGCGAAGCCCGTGAAGAAACCCCGGCCGTAGCCCGCGAAGAACGTGCACCGCGTGAAGAGCGCGCACCACGTACCCCACGCGCCCCCCGTGAAGATCGCAAGCCGCGTGGCGAGCGTGAAGAACGCGTGCGTGAACTGCGTGAGCCACTGGACGCTGCACCTGCCGTTGCTGCCGCCGCCGCTGCGACCACCGAAGAGCGTCCGGCCCGCCAGCCGCGTGAAGAACGCGCCCCCCCGTGAAGAGCGCCAGCCGCGCCCACCGCGTGAGGAGCGTCAACCACGTGCCGAGCAAGCTGCTACTGCCAGTGACGAAGAAGAAGTACTGACCGGCGAAGAGCAACTGCAGGAAGACGGTCAGGACAACGCCGAAGGCGATCGTCCACGCCGCCGCTCCCGTGGCCAGCGTCGTCGCAGCAACCGTCGCGAGCGTCAGCGTGATGCCAACGGCAATGTAATCGAAGGCTCGGAAGAGACCGGCGAGAACGCTGAAGGCGCGACCCACGAAGCTAACGAACCAACAGGTGCCGAACTGGCTGTCGGCTTGGCCGTAACCGCAGCCGTTGCCAGCTCGGTCATCAGCGCACCTGCTGAAGCCCAGGCTCACGAGCAAGCTGAACGCGCTACCGCCGCTGTCGAAGAAACCGCTGCGGTAGAACCGGTCGCTGACACTCAAGCGGTTGAAGCGCCCCCCGCTGAAGCCGCTGTCGTAGAAGCGCCGGTTGTTGAAGCTGCCGTGGTTGAAGCGCCTGTGGTCGAAGCGACTACCCCAATCGAAGCGCCAGTCGCTCCGGAAGTGGAAGTTGCACCGGTTCAAGAAGCCCAGCCAGAAGTGGAAGTGGGCGCTGTCGAGCCTGCACCGGTCGTCGAGCCTCAGCCTGTGGTTGAAGCAGTCGCCGAAGTACCTGCTGTCGAAGCCGCCCCTGAAGTGCGTGAAGTTCGCGAAGAACAGACCGCCTTCCAGTGGACTGCCGAGCCAGCCGCACCAGTTGAAGCGCCAGCGCCTGCACCTGCGGTAGAAGAAGCGCCAGCACCGGTTGTCGAAGCCGTGGTTGTCGAGCCAGCGCCAGTCGTTGAGGCCGCGCCAGTGGTTGAAGCGCCAGTGGTTGCCGAAGTCGCCGCCCCGGTGGTTGAAGCCGCGCCGGCCAGCGCCCTGACCGAAAACGGCCGTGCGCCGAACGACCCACGTGAAGTGCGTCGCCGTCGCAAGGAAGCTGAGGCCGCCGCTGCGGCAGCTCAGGAAACAGAAGCACGAGACTAATCCCTCGTCTGATTCCAGTAGCTACTAAAAAGCCCCGCCTGAGTGATCAGGCGGGGCTTTTTTATCTGTCAGGTTTATCGGTACTGCAACGTCGCGGGCACATCCACATCCCACAACACGCCTCGATCCTCCACCTGCACCTCCCTCAACGTCGCCTGGGTAAACAATGGCCTGGCGCCCCGATCACCGGACAGCGCCATCAGGTGCGGCCCGAACGCCCGGCCAAACGCGACGGGATGCCCATACTGCCCCGCCTGTACCGGCACACTGATACCATCTGCCACAAGCGCGTCAATCACCTGCTCAATGCTGGCTGACTGGATAAACGGCATATCGCCCAAGACTACCAGCCAACCCTCGGCTGATGCACTGGCCGCAACCGCCGCGGCGATGCTGTCGCCCATCCCCGCCGATTGCAGCAGCAAGACCTGACAGCCATAAGCCTGGGCCAAGCGGATAATCTCCACACGCTCCGGCGAGGTCACCACCCAGCGATCCACCACTCTCACCGGCAAATTCACCAGCACCTGCTCGATCACTGGCCGCGTCACGCCGTCCCGGCCAACACACAGGGCCAGCAACTTATCCTGATCCGCCCCGGCCTCGGCACGGAACCGGCTGCCCTGCCCCGCTGCCAGCACAATCGCCGTCAAAGTCACTCAGCCACCGCCGGCAACGGTTTTTTCTGCATCGGCGCCACGCCGTTTTTGATCGCGACAATTTCCGCCAGCAGCGACAACGCAATTTCCGCCGGCGTATGACTGCCGATATGCAAGCCAATCGGCCCATGCAAACGCGCAATCGCCTCTGCCGACAAACCCAGCGCGGCGAGGTTTTCCCGGCGCTTTTGGGTATTGACCCGTGAACCTAGCGCGCCGATATAGAAGGCACTGGAATTCAACGCCGTGAGCAATGCCATATCGTCCAGACGCGGATCGTGGGTAAGGCAGACAATGGCCGTGCGTTCGTCGGTCTGGATATTCAGCACCGCTTCATCGGGCATGCCCGGTACAAAGCGGCCGTGTTGCTCTTCCCAGCCGTACACGAACTCTTCGCGGGGGTCGCAGATCAGCACTTCGAAATCCAGCAGGCGCGCCATTTCCGCCACATAGCGCGACAGCTGCCCGGCGCCAATCAGCAGCAGGCGCCAGCGTGGGCCGTAGATGGCGCGCAGGCGTTCGCCGTCGAACGTGACCACATCGGTCTTGCTCGCGCCGCTGAGTGTCACCTCGCCAGTTGCCAGATTAAGCTCCCGCGCCACAATCTGATGATCCTCACAGCGCGCCAGCAGCTGCGCGACCCAGTCCCAGTCATCCACCCGCTCTTCGGTCAGGCGCAGCGTACCGCCGCAGGGCAAGCCAAAACGCGCCGCCTCATCACGGGTGACGCCGTAGGTCACCAACTGCACCGGCGGGCCGTCATCGGGCAAGCGGCCGTCCTGCAGTCGGGCGATCAAGTCATCCTCGATGCAACCGCCGGAGACCGAGCCAATCACCACCCCATCGCCCCTCAGGGCCAGCATCGCCCCCGGTGGACGCGGTGCACTGCCCCAGGTCTGGACCACGCTGTACAACACCACTCGCTGCCCGGCGCGGCGCCACTCGAGCACGCTGCGCAGGACATTCAAATCCACACTGTCCATTCAGTCTCCCGCCAGCGTTGTTGATGAAGTATTCATTTACTGTAAAGCAAACCGATTCAAAAGTGGCCGGGCAGAAACGCAAACGCGAACCAGTCGGGGCGTTTGCGGATAGCTGTTGGCGTGGGTTCACGCCATCAGCGGCTTACTTGACGACAGGTGCCGGGCCTTCGGCCACGCCCAGGTCATCGATTTCGCGGGTTTCCGAGATACCGGTACCGCCGGACGCCAGCTCGCTTTGCAGCTTGTCGGTGTCCAGTTCCTTGACCCACTTGGCCACAACGATGGTGGCAACAGCATTACCGACCAGGTTGGTCAGTGCGCGGGCTTCGGACATGAAGCGGTCGATACCCAGGATCAGCGCCAGGCCGGCAACCGGGAGGTGGCCTACGGCCGACAGGGTTGCAGCCAGTACGATGAAGCCCGAACCGGTCACGCCAGCAGCGCCTTTGGAGGACAGCAGCAGCACCAGCAGCAGGGTGATCTGGTGGGTGATGTCCATGTGGGTGTCAGTCGCCTGGGCGATGAACACGGCAGCCATGGTCAGGTAGATCGAAGTACCGTCGAGGTTGAAGGAGTAGCCAGTCGGGATGACCAGGCCCACTACGGATTTCTTCGCACCCAGACGCTCCATCTTGATCAGCATGCGTGGCAGTGCGGATTCCGAGGAGGAAGTACCCAGCACGATCAGCAGCTCTTCACGGATGTAGCGGATCAGTTTGATCACGCTGAAACCGTGAGCGCGGCAGATACCACCCAGCACCACCAGTACGAACAGCAGGCACGTGATGTAGAAGCAGATCATCAGTTGGCCCAACTGCACCAGGGAACCTACACCGTAGGCACCGATGGTGAACGCCATGGCGCCCAGGGCACCGAGTGGCGCGAGCTTCATGATCATGTTGATGATGTTGAACATCACGTGGGCGAAGCGATCGATGAAGTCCAGCACCGGCTTGCCGTAGGCACCCAGGCGATGCAGGGCGAAACCGAAGATCACCGAGAACATCAGCACTTGCAGGATGTCGCCGTTGGCGAAGGCGCCGACGATGGTGTTCGGAATCACGTTGAGGATAAAGCCGACGATGCTCTGGTCTTTACCGGCAGTCACGTAGGCAGCGACTTTGGAAGCGTCCAGGGTCGCGACGTCGATGTGCATGCCGGCGCCCGGTTGCACAACGTTCACCACGATCAGGCCGATCAGCAGGGCAACGGTGGAAACGATTTCGAAGTACAGCAGCGCGTAGCCGCCGGTTTTGCCGACCGATTTCATGCTTTGCATGCCAGCGATGCCGCTGACAACGGTGCAGAAGATGATCGGGGCGATGACCATTTTGATCAGTTTGATAAACCCGTCACCCAGCGGCTTCAGGGCCACACCGGTCTCCGGGTAGAAGTGACCGAGCAAAATACCGATAACGATTGCAACGATCACCTGGAAATACAGGGATTTGTAGATTGGCTGACGAGTCGTCATTGCAAAATTCCTCAATCGTCCCGTGTGGCAAATATCCGCCATTGCCCACGACACTTGAATTGCGAACCCTCCTGCACTGGAGGGATTTGTTGTTTGCGAAGCCTGTAGGTCCAGGCCTGCGTTGTAATCCTTATCGCAAACGTCGTGCCACTTTGCCGAAAAACGCCAAGGGCCTTCAGGCATAAGGGCTGAGGGTTTTCAAGCGCCCTCCCAAGCGCCGAGTCTGTTGGCGAGTTTCCGCCACTGCGCCCAATCGCGTCCTGCAATTTGGCGGATATCCGCCTTGTCGCCCTGCCCGGTGATGACTACCATCCGCCATTCCACGGACGAGGGCCCCGCATGCGTGAACGTACCATCGCCAGTCACTACGCCCGGGCCGCCCTCGGCGGTGCGCGTCGGGCCGGTTACGATTATTCAAGCCTGCTGCAACAACTGGGCATCACCCCAGAGCTGCTGACTGAACCTCGCGCCCGCATTGCGCCGGAGCAATTTACCCGGTTGTTGCAAATGCTTTGGCTGGCGCTGGACGACGAGTACCTGGGCTTTGCCGACGGCCCCAGCAAACGTGGCACCTTCGCCATGATGTGCCATGCATTGATCCACTGCCGCACCCTGGAGAAGGCTCTGGAACGCGGCTTATTATTTTATAGCCTATTCCCGCAAGGCCCGCGCTGGCAGCTGACGCGGGAAGGCGAAATGGCCCGACTGAGCCTGGATGACTCACAACTCTGGGACCCGGATCACTTCCTCAGCGAATGCCTGTTGGTGATCTGGCATCGCCTGGGCAGTTGGCTGATCGGCCAGCGTATTCGCTTGCACCAGGCCACGTTCAGTTACCCGATGCCCGCCCACGTCGGGGAATATGACCTGCTGTTTCCCTGCCCCCAGGTGTTCGGCGCACCGAACAGCAGCCTGGTATTTCCCGCCCGCTACCTGAGCCTGCCGCTGTTGCAGGACGAGCGCACCCTCAAGCACTTTCTGGAGCGCTCCCCCGCCGACCTGCTGTCACGCCCGGACGAAGGCGACAGCTTGAGCAGCCAGTTGCGTCGCTTGCTGAGCCGCGACCGCACGCCCTGGCCAGACCTGGAAGCCGTTGCGCAGCACCTGCACATCAGTCCGCAGACCCTGCGTCGGCATTTACGTGAAGAAGGCACCAGCTTTCAGGCGCTCAAGAATGAGTTGCGACGGGACATCGCCATCTACCATCTCGGACGGGCGGATTTGTCGTTGCAGGAGATTGCCGAGCAGTTGGGGTTTTCCGAGCCGTCGGCGTTTCATCGGGCGTTCAAGAAGTGGACGGGGTTGACGCCGGGGGCCTATCGCGCGCAGGAGAGTTAGAAGTGTGTTGTGTGTGAGGGCCTCATCGGGGGCAAGTCGAATCGTCCGCACCGCCCTCCCACATTTTGCTCTCCACATATCAGATAGATCTCA
>NZ_JADDUM010000336.1 GCF_015163715.1 Pseudomonas cyclaminis | reverse complement strand
CCAGCTGAGCTACGAGTGCATTTGTTGCCGCGCATTATAGGCCGTTCAATCTCTATGTAAAGCTATTTTTTCGTTAATTTTCAACAACTTACCGAAAAAACCAGATTGCAACGTACTAAGCAAATAATGGCGGAGAACGGGGGATTCGAACCCCCGACACCCTTTTGAGGTGTACTCCCTTAGCAGGGGAGCGCCTTCGGCCACTCGGCCAGCTCTCCGCAACACGGGGCGTATATTAACCACGTTCCTCCCCGTTTGCAAACATAAAAAACGATAAAAATTAAAGGCTTGGTTCTTCGTCCTTCTCTTTCTTGATCCGCAGGTAGATTTCCTCGCGGTGGACCGCTACCTCTTTCGGAGCATTAACCCCGATACGTACTTGATTGCCTTTGACGCCGAGCACGGTCACGGTGATTTCGCCATCACCGATAATCAGGCTTTCTGCGCACCGACGAGTCAGAATCAGCATACCTTTCTCCTCACGCATTTCATTTCAGGAACAACAGTCTGCAAAAAAAAGGCGTTCGACCTACGACCCGAAAGTCATAGCCCTAACGGCCTAAGTATTGTCGAGTGCACGCAAAAGACCATGCGCCCTACAAAAAAAGGAAAGGCGCGGTAGACCGCGCCTTCCTGGCATTACATCACTCGCCCTGTCGGGCCGGAGCGTCCAGCTCAAACGCGGTATGCAGCGCGCGTACAGCCAGTTCCAGGTACTTCTCTTCGATCACCACCGAGACCTTGATTTCCGAGGTGGAGATCATCTGGATGTTGATGCTTTCCTTGGCCAGAGCCCCAAACATGCGGCTGGCAACGCCGGCATGGGAACGCATGCCCACACCCACGATCGACACCTTGGCAATCTTGGTATCGCCGACCACTTCACGGGCGCCAATCTCGCTCGCGGTGTTCTCCAGGATTTTCAGTGCCGCATCGTACTCGTTGCGGTGCACGGTGAAGGTGAAATCGGTGGTGTTATCGTGCGAGACGTTCTGCACGATCATGTCGACTTCAACATTCGCATCGCTGATCGGGCCCAGGATCTTGAAGGCCACGCCCGGGGTGTCTGGCACGCCACGGATCGTCAGCTTGGCTTCATCGCGGTTGAAAGCGATGCCGGAAATGATCGGCTGTTCCATGGATTCCTCTTCATCAATAGTAATGAGGGTGCCCGGACCCTCTTTGAAGCTGTGCAATACGCGCAGCGGAACGTTGTACTTGCCGGCGAATTCCACCGCACGGATCTGCAACACCTTGGAACCGAGGCTGGCCATTTCCAGCATCTCTTCGAAGGTGATCTTGTCCAGGCGCTGGGCCACGGACACGACACGCGGATCGGTAGTGTAGACGCCGTCCACATCGGTGTAGATCTGGCATTCATCAGCCTTGAGGGCTGCCGCCAGGGCCACGCCGGTGGTGTCCGAACCGCCACGCCCGAGGGTGGTGATGTTGCCGTGCTCGTCCACACCCTGAAAACCCGCTACAACTACCACGCGGCCGGCCTTCAGATCGGTGCGAATTTTCTGATCATCGATCTGCAGAATGCGCGCCTTGGTGTGCGCGCTGTCGGTGAGGATGCGTACCTGGCTGCCCGTGTAGGACACCGCCGGCACGCCACGCTTGTTCAGGGCCATGGCCAACAAGGCGATGGTCACCTGCTCACCGGTGGACACGATCACGTCCAGCTCACGCGGCAGCGGTTGCTGGTCGCCACTGATTGCCTTGGCCAGCTCGATCAGGCGATTGGTCTCGCCGCTCATGGCCGACAGAACCACCACCAGGTCGTCGCCGGCATCGCGGAATTTCTTAACCTTGTCGGCCACCTGCTCGATTCTTTCGACAGAGCCGACCGAGGTGCCTCCAAATTTCTGTACGATCAAAGCCATTTCCAAGCCGCCTCAGCCCGTAAAGGGGCGCCTAAATATCCAATCAACCAGCACCGAACAAGCCCGCGACTAGACCACGGGCCGGTTAACAATGCCTTAAATACCTGCCTCGACAAACGGCACGGTCAAGGCCAGGGCCGC
>NZ_JADDUM010000335.1 GCF_015163715.1 Pseudomonas cyclaminis | reverse complement strand
CCCCGATGGCAGTGGGTCAGTCACAGTATGTGTTGACTGAACCACTGCTATCGGGGGCAAGCCCCCTCCCACATTGGATTGCATTTCAATTTGGCGGGTTACTTTTTAAGGCCCAGCTTCTTCAGTTCTTCATCACGCAATTCACGACGCAGGATCTTGCCCACGTTGGTGGTCGGCAATGCATCACGGAACTCCACCGCCTTGGGCACCTTGTACGCGGTGACGTTGGCGCGCATGTGTTCCATCACCTGGTCCTTGGTGAGGGTGGCGCCCGGTTTGACCACGATGAAGAGCTTGATGATCTCCCCGGACTTCTCGTCCGGCACACCGATAGCCGCGCATTGCAGCACGCCCGGCAAGCCTGCCAGCACGTCTTCCAGCTCGTTGGGGTACACGTTGAAACCGGAGACCAGGATCATGTCCTTCTTGCGGTCGACAATGCGCATGTAGCCGTCCGGCTGGATGATCGCGATGTCGCCGGTTTTGAGCCAGCCTTCACTGTCGAGCATCTCGTCGGTGGCGTCCTGGCGCTGCCAGTAGCCCTTCATCACCTGCGGGCCCTTGACGCACAGCTCGCCGGTTTCACCCAGCGCCAACTCGGTGCCGTCGTCGGCAATGACTTTACACACGGTGGACGGCACCGGAATGCCGATGGTACCGATCTGGATATGCTGGATCGGGTTGACGGTGGCGACCGGGCTGGTTTCGGTCATGCCGTAACCTTCACAGATCCCACAGCCGGTCACGGCCTTCCAACGTTCGGCCGCCGCCAATTGCAAGGCCATGCCGCCCGACAGGGTGACCTTGAGCGCAGAGAAGTCCAGCTTGCGGAAGCCTTCGTTGTTGCACAGCGCCACGAACAACGTGTTCAGGCCGACAAAGCCGCTGAACTTCCACTTCGACAACTCCTTGACCATCGCCGGCAGGTCGCGTGGGTTACTGATCAGGATGTTGTGGTTGCCGATGAGCATCATCGCCATGCAATGAAAGGTGAAGGCATAGATGTGGTACAGCGGCAGCGGGGTGATCAGGATCTCGCAGCCTTCGTTGAGGTTGGAGCCCATCAGCGCCTTGCATTGCAGCATGTTGGCGACGAGGTTGCGGTGGGTGAGCATCGCGCCCTTCGCCACGCCGGTGGTGCCGCCGGTGTACTGCAACACGGCCACGTCGCTGCTGGCCGGGCTGGCGTCGCTGACCGGTTGGCCGTGGCCCTTGGCGAGCACGTCGTTGAACTTGATCGCCTGAGGCAAGTGATACGCCGGGACCATTTTCTTCACGTACTTGATGACGCTGTTGACCAGCAGGCGCTTGAGCGGCGGCAACAGGTCGGCGACTTCGGTGACGATCACATGCTTGACGGCGGTCTTGGGCACGACCTTTTCCGCCAGGTGGGCCATGTTGGCCAAGCAGACCAGGGCCTTGGCACCGGAGTCGTTGAATTGGTGTTCCATTTCCCGTGCCGTGTACAGCGGGTTGGTGTTGACCAC
>NZ_JADDUM010000334.1 GCF_015163715.1 Pseudomonas cyclaminis | reverse complement strand
GGGCTTGCCCCCGATGAGGGCGTGTCAGTCACCAGACCTATCAACTGACACACCGCTATCGGGGGGCAGCAAGCCCCCTCCCACATTTTTTTTACCGCATTTTACATCAGGCGATGTCGCGCAGCTCCCGCCGCAGGATCTTGCCCACCGGCGTCATTGGCAATGAATCGCGCAACACAATCTGCTTGGGCACCTTGTACCCCGTGAAGTTGGCCTTGCAGTAGGTCTTCAATTCCTCAAGGCTCACGCCTTCGGCCCGTGCCACCACAAACAGCTTCACAGCCTCCCCCGTGCGCTCGTCCGGTACGCCGATCACCGCACAGTTGGCTACCGCCGGGTGCGCCATCACCACGTCTTCGATTTCGTTGGGGTACACGTTGAAACCCGAGACGATGATCAGGTCTTTCTTGCGATCAACAATCCGTACAAAGCCGTCCTCATCAATCACCGCAATGTCGCCGGTCTTCAGCCAACCCTCGGCGTCCAGGGTCTCGGCGGTCGCAGCCGGCTGCTGCCAGTAGCCCTTCATCACCTGCGGGCCCTTGATGCACAGCTCGCCGCGTTCGCCCAGCGGCAGCTCGACGCCTTCATCATCAATCACCTTCATCCCTGTAGCCGGCACCGGGATGCCCACGGTGCCAAGGCGCGATTTGTTGCCATAAGGGTTGGTGCAGGCCACCGGCGAGGTTTCTGTCAGGCCGTAGCCCTCGCCAATCGTACACCCGGTGATTTGCTGCCAGCGTTCGGCCGTGGCCTTGATCAGTGCCGTGCCACCGGAGTTGGTGAGCTTGAGGTGGGAGAAATCCAGCGTCTTGAATTCCGGATGGTCCATCAACGCCACAAACAGCGTGTTAAGCCCCAGCAACCCGGTAAAGCGCCACTTTTTCAGCTCCTTGATAAACCCGCCGATATCCCGTGGATTGGTGATCAGTACGTTGTGGTTACCCGTAACCATCATGCACATGCAGTTCGCGGTGAAGGCATAGATGTGGTACAGCGGCAGCGGCGCGATCATCACCTCCTGCCCTTCCTTGATCAAAGGGTGGCCGTCGTCGCCAACCTGGGACATGCATGCACGGGCCTGCTGCATGTTCGCCACGAGGTTGCCATGGGTCAGCATCGCGCCCTTGGCCAGGCCGGTGGTGCCGCCGGTGTATTGCAGCACGGCGATGTCGTCGAGGGTCACCGGATGACGCGTGATACCCAGGCCGGCGCCCATGCGCAGCGTACGCTTGAACGACACCGCACGCGGCAGGCTGTAGGCCGGGACCATCTTCTTGACCTTGTCGACCACGGTGTTGACCAGCCAGCCCTTGGCGGCGGGCAGGAAGTCACCCATCCTGGCTTCGATCAGGTAGTCGATCTCGGTGTCGCTGCACACCTCCTGCACCCGCGAACCGAACAGGTTGAGGTAGACCAGCGCACGCACGCCGGCGTCCTTGAACTGGTGGCGCATCTCGCGAGGGGTGTACAGCGGGTTGGTGTTGACCACAATCAGCCCGGCGCGCAGGGCGCCGAACACGGCAATCGGGTAATGCAGCACGTTGGGCATCTGTACGGCGATGCGCTCGCCGGGCTTGAGGTCGGTGTGCTGTTGCAGGTAACCGGCGAACGCCGCACTCTGGCGCTCAAGCTCGGCGTAGGTCAGGGTGACGCCCATGTTGCTGAAGGCCGGACGGTCGGCGAAGGCCTTGCACGACCGTTCGAAGACTTCGATCACCGACTTGTAGGCCGTGAGGTCGATGTCATTGGGAACGCCCGCCGCGCGTTTGTCATTCCAGAAACCAGGTTGCATTATTCTTGTCCCCTTACCTGAGTGTGTCCGGCCGCTTAAAAAAAGCGGAGCTTTGGGGACGTTAGCAGCTATGACCAAACAGGCAAATACGCTAAATCGTGTCATTGATTGTATGAATCTTCCCGCTGTTGCGCAGGGAGATACCCCGGCCCTCGGCAGATGAGCTATACACTGCAACGACCCCGAGCAGACCTTGAAGAAAGGAAGCGCCATGAACCACAGCACCTTCTGGCTGACCGCGAATGACCGCAGCCGCCTGTACGTCAATCAGTGGATGCCCGACGGCCCGGCTCACGCCGTGGTCATGCTGTCCCACGGCATGGCGGAGCACAGCGGGCGTTATGCGCGGTTGGCCGAAGCGTTATGTGGCGCTGGCTATGGTGTTTATGCACCGGACCAGCGTGGCCACGGCCGCACCGCCGACGAAGGCACCTTGGGGCTCTACGCCGAAAAGGATGGCTGGAACAAAGTGGTGGGCGACCTGGCCAGCCTCAATCAGCACATCGGCCAGCAGCAACCGGGGCTGCCGATC
>NZ_JADDUM010000333.1 GCF_015163715.1 Pseudomonas cyclaminis | reverse complement strand
AAAAGTCCTTTTTCCTTAGGGGTGAAACACCTTGGCCAAGATTCTCGTGGTTACATCCGGCAAGGGTGGTGTGGGTAAGACCACCACCAGCGCCGCTATCGGTACCGGTCTCGCTCTGCGCGGCCACAAGACAGTCATCGTCGACTTCGACGTCGGTTTGCGTAACCTCGACCTGATCATGGGCTGCGAACGCCGCGTGGTGTATGACTTCGTCAACGTGGTGAACGGCGAAGCCAACCTGCAGCAGGCCCTGATCAAGGACAAGCGCCTTGAGAACCTGTACGTGCTGGCTGCCAGCCAGACCCGCGACAAAGACGCACTGACCAAGGAAGGCGTAGGCAAAGTCCTCGCTGAACTGAAGGAAACCTTCGAATACGTGGTGTGCGACTCCCCGGCCGGTATCGAAACCGGTGCTCACCTGGCGATGTACTTCGCCGATGAAGCCATCGTGGTGACCAACCCGGAAGTGTCCTCGGTACGTGACTCGGACCGCATGCTCGGCCTCCTGGCCAGCAAGTCCCAGCGCGCCGAAAAAGGCGAAGACCCGATCAAGGAGCACCTGCTGCTCACCCGTTACAACCCTGAGCGCGTCAGCAATGGCGAAATGCTCGGCGTTGAAGACGTCAAGGACATCCTCGCGGTTACCCTGCTGGGCGTGATCCCGGAATCCCAAGCCGTCCTGAAGGCTTCCAACCAGGGCGTGCCGGTGATTCTTGACGACCAGAGCGACGCCGGCCAGGCGTACAGCGATGCAGTTGATCGCTTGCTGGGCAAGACCGTGGAACATCGCTTCCTCGATGTAAAGAAGAAGGGATTCTTCGAGCGTATCTTTGGAGGCAACTAAACAATGAAATTTCTCGACTTCTTTCGCGCCAACAAAA
>NZ_JADDUM010000332.1 GCF_015163715.1 Pseudomonas cyclaminis | reverse complement strand
TTGTCTGGAAAAACGGGGGCGGCTTGATGGGGCTCTGGCGCCAGCCCAGCGCGGGGCAAGCCCGCTCACCACAGAAGCCCGCTCACCACAGGGTATTCACTCTCCCTCCTCAAATCCACGCCGCATCCCACAACGAGTAATCGCCCACCCGATCCACCAAACCGGCTCGTAAAGGGTTGGCAATGATGTACCGCGCCATCTTGCGAAGATCATCTTCCGCACGCACCGCTCTATCGTGATAGCCGGGTTGCCAAACGCGCTCTTTGCTTTGACGCCGCCGGTTGATGACCAGCGTGCTGCGCGACTTAATACGTCGCACCACGCCTGCCAAATCCTGTTGTTTCAACTCAAACAACCAGTGAATGTGGTCAGGCATGATGACCCAGGCCAGAGACTCAACCAGCCCCATCTCATGAACCTGCCGGAGTTCGGCAACCAGCAGACGGCTCAGGTAAAGGTCGGTGAACAAGCGTTGACGCTGATGAACGACGACGGTGATGAGGTAGCTACGACCCTGTTCTGAATAACGACCGTGACGCAGACGATGGGATTGAGGTGTGGGGCGCATTCCGGTGCTCTTGGTGGAATTCCTGAAGAGCCTTAACGCTAGCGCGCAGTAGGAGATGAACAAGTATCACTTTTTGGCTGAATGTAACCTTGTGGTGAGCGGGCTTTCTCTAGCAGCTGTTGCAGCCACGGCGCATCTTGCGGGTTGACCACGCCATACCGGTCCGGCGGGAAAAACCGCCAGTGGTGCGCAACCTCCACCAGGCGTTTGAGTTCTTCGGCAGACAGCCAATAGTCCGTGTGGGTCAAGGCTATCGGTGCACCGTCAAACCGTCGGCCCAGCAGTACGTTCGTGCGGGGAGCGAACGCCAAGGACAGGTCACGGCAGGGTTGCATGCGCTGTTGCGCAGCGGGCATGCGCCCTACCCGGTCGTAGGTGAAAGGGCCGGGGTATTCGTCCTTGATCACCAGCCAGCGACCCGTCGTGGTCATGGCCACGACCCATTGCGACACCCCGCTGCTCTGGGCCTGTTCAAGCCGGCCGTTTTTCCATTGCATGAGGGTGTTGCAGTCCGGGTCGAAGTCCGAAGACCAAAGGCTCGTGCCCGATACCAGGGTGTGACGCTCCAACTCGACCACACCTTGACCCGGCATCGTCTGCCAGTAACGCTTGATCGGGTCGCGGGTGTCGCGCAGGTAGTTACGCAATGCCCACGCCGCCGTGAACACCAGCGTCGCCAGCGCCTGCCAGCCCAATGAATGGCCGATGATGCCGTCGACATCCAACCCCGGCGAGAAGACGGCGCGATACAGCAACAGGCTGAGCAAAAAAACCAGTGAGGGCAGGAACACGCCGAAACACAGCGGCGGCAGTAACACGGCGATCCAACTGAAGCGATGCCCGCTTGCGTGCTCGTGCGCCCAGGCGAGTTCCTCGGCGAGCATCGGCATGCGTTCACGCGGGCCAATGCCGGGATCAGGTGTCTGGAAGCGCCAGTACAGTGCGTTGGGGTCGTGATTCATGCCGCTCATCATGCCCGTGACGCGCCGCAAGATACACCGTCTATTGCCCAGATCGAAATACAGTCATACGATGACTGATCACAACCATAACAATAAAGGCTCACTCGTGAATAAACCCCTCATCATGGCCGCCGCTATTGCCTGCGGTCTCAGTGCACACGCCAACGCCGCGACCTTCGCGTACATTTCCAGCCCCGGCGATGGCCTGATTTCCCAGTACCGCCTGGACGAGAGCAGCGGCGCGTTGAGCCTGGTGAACCAGGTGACAGCCGGTGACCAGGTCAACCCCATGGCGCTGAGCCCCGACGGTAAAACCTTGTATGCGGCGTTGCGGGTCAAGCCGTTTCAAGTGCAGGGTTTCAGCATTGATCCGGCCAGCGGGCGTTTGACGCCGCAATCCAAAGCGCCGTTGGCTGAAAGCATGGCCTACCTCGCCACCGATCGCGCCGGACGTTTCCTGCTCGCGGCCTCTTACGGTGCCGACACCCTCAGCGTGCAGCCCATCGACAAGCCGGAACCGATCCTCACCTACAAAACCGGCCCCCACGCGCACTCCCTGCGCACCGACCCAAGCAATCGTTTTGCCTACGCCGGCAACCTGGGCAACGACCACGTGCTGCAATACCGCTTCGACGCCAACACCGGCGCACTCACGCCGATCGGCACCGGCTACGTGAGCGTGCCGACCAACACCGGGCCCCGGCACCTGGCGTTTTCGGCCAACGGTAAATACCTGTATGTGGTCGGCGAAATGAGCGGCACCGTCACTGCGTTTGCCATCGACGACAGCACCGGCGCGCTGACGCAGATCGGTGTGGCCAATGGCATTCCCACGCGCTTGAAGCTGGCTCACGGTGAAGTGCGTGATGCACGCAACAATGACTTGAAGGACGACCCCACACCGCGAATCTGGGCCGCCGACCTGCGCCTGTCACCGAATGGCACGCTGCTGCTGATGAGCGAGCGCACCAGCAGTTCGGTGTCAGCGTTTGCGGTGGACGCGGCGACGGGCGCTTTGAAGTTCCTCGACAACTACCCGGTCGAAGAGAAACAGCCGCGCAATATCGCGTTTTCGCCCAATGGCCAGTGGTTGCTGGTTACCGGCGAGAAAAGCGACAAGGTCGGTACCTACGCGGTCAGCGACACCGGCGCGTTGAAGCGCGTGGGTGAGGCGGCTTCGGGCAAAGGTGCGCTGTGGATTGAAGTCCTGCAGACCGCGGCCCAATAGCACTCAGCTCAAACGGAACCGCGCGGTGTTGTCACTCAACGCCTGACTGCCCTTGCTCAAGGTGTCCGCCGCTCGGTTGACCGCCCGTGCCCCATCCAGCAAACGCCCTGCCGCCTGGTCGACTTGCTGGATGTTGCCGCTCACTTCATCCGCCGTCGCCGCCTGCTCTTCCACCGCTGTGGCGATCTGCGCCAGGGTGTCGGTGACGTTCTGCACCGCGCCGCAATCTCGCCCAAGCGCGTGCCCAGGCCGGTGACGGACTCGGCGTCGGTCAACGCTTGCTCGCACGCGCGCCCATCAGCGTGACCGCCTGGCTCACGGTGGCGCGCAGGCTGTCGACGGTGCCGGCGATCTGCGCCGTGGACGCCTGGGTGCGCTGCGAAAGACTGCGCACTTCATCGGCCACTACCGCAAAGCCCCGACCCTGCTCACCGGCACGAGCCGCTTCAATGGCCGCGTTGAGCGCCAGCAGGTTGGTCTGCTCGGCAATGCCGCGAATGGTGTCGACCACCGACTGAATCTGCTGGCCCTGCTGGCTGACCTGCTGCAATGCATCGGCAGTGTCGGTCAGGCGCTGGTTGAGTTGCTGGATGCTGGCCGTGGTGCGCTGGCTGTCGCGGCTGCTGTCTTCGGCGATGCGTCGTGTTTGCTGGGCACTGCCCGACGCTTGTTCACAGCTTCTGGCGACGCCCATGGAGGTCGCCGCCAACTGCGTAGCGGCGGCAGCGATCTGGCTGATTTGATGCTGCTGGTCTTCGACTTCGCTGAGGGTGCTGCCCGATTGGGAATTGAGGGTGAGCACCGCCGAGCCGAGCTGCTGGGTTTCGTGGTTGACCCCCAACAAGCTGGTGCGCAACTGCACCACTGCGACGTTCAGCGCGGTGCTGATCAGCGCCAGCTCGTCGCGCCCTTGCACCGCCACTTCGACGCACAGGTTACCGTCGCGCAGGGATTCGGCCAGGGTGGTGATGCCGCTGGCACTGCGGCGGATGGAAGCCTGCAGGCACATGAACAGGTACAGCGCGGCCAGGGCCAGTACGCCGAAGACCATTGCAAGAGGAATGAAGCGTTTGTTCGCGTCGCGGTGGTAATAGCTCAAGCGCTCGTCCAGGGAGGTCAGCGACTGCACGCGCAGTGCGCTGAGCGAACCGAGCATGGCATCGACACTGCGCTCGAAACCGGCGGTATCGAGCTTGATGGTGCCACCGAACACGCCGTCATCCAGCACTTTAAGCTCGTTATCCAACAGTTGCAGGCTGTTGTCGTACTGCGCGGTCCAGGGCTCCATGCCCTCGAATTGCTTGGCCTTGAGCGAAGCAGCCGCCTTGACCAACTGGTCGCGAGCGTCGCCAATGCGGCCGCGCAGGTCGCGCATTTGCAAACGGCTTTGCAGGGTGAACTGCCCCGAAGCGATGGACGACTGCCCGACGCCCGCCATACGACCGATACGCTCGATCAGGTCCGGTGTCTGCTGTGTGCCCATCTGCATCAGCATGTAGGTTTCCAGCCAGGGATCGAGGATCAGCCCGGCGTCCAGGGTGATCTGTTCGCGCAGGGTTTGCATCGCGCTCAGTGCCGAGGTGAAACGGTCGTAGCCATCCGGCCACCAGCCCACCGTGCGCAGGGAAGCGGAGTCCATGCCTTTGACGGTGGCCTGCAACGCCTCGTAGCGCACGAGGATGTCGGCGCTGGCGTTCTGGGCTTTGAGCGCATCGCCCAAGGCTTGCAGGCTTTGCTGGATCAGCGGGAAATTCGAATCGACCTTTTCCATCGCGGCCTTCGCCGCCGGCGTCGGCGCGTGCAGGATGTCCGCCGCTTTCCAACGCGCAGCCAGGTTGCGCTGGGCCGTCAATTGGCCGTCCAATGCATCCAGGGCCAACAGTTGGCGCACGCCGGACTGCTCGGTGGAAATCACGCCTAATTTATCGCGATAGTCCTGGCCGATCATCCAGAGGCTCCCGGCCAGGGGCAGCATGAACAGGAAAAACAACAGTTGGAATTTGCGCGCAAACCCCATACGTCCGAGCAGGCGGATACCGGGTGATAACAAGCTGTGCATGTCCGACTACTCCCTCAAACAACCCACGTGGTGCACGGTGGGCCAAACCTTGAAATGACTAACGGCAAAGTGCCATGTCATTGATTGGCTTGGCTCTAGCAAGATACGGGCCGTTGGCGCACGGCCCTGAAATAGGGCGGGTTGTGCGTTTTTGGCGCCCTGGGCGTGCGCGAAAATGGGGCAAAAGCACTCAGGGTCAAAACATAGCTGTAACCATTGGCGCAGGCGTTGCGAGGACAGGATGAAAAGAGCGGACCCCTGGGCTACCTGGCCTGCATGTACTGGGCGAAATTCTTGATGTGATCGTCCAGGTTATCCTCAAGCATCATCCGGTACTGGTCACAGAAATACTTGAGCATCGCTTCACGCTCCTCGGCCATGTGCGCGCCGGATTTGAAGTTGCGTGCGCAAGCCCAGGCGTTGAACCGCGTCGTGCCGAACGTCATCGAGGCACTGACCTGGCCCAGGTGTTCGAAGGTTTTGAGTTGTTCGTTCGACAGTTCGATGTGCGCGTCGGCGCGATCGTAGAAGGCTTCGTCGGTAGCGTCTGCCATTGCGGGGTTCCTGGTAATCACGGTTGAATGAAGGGTTATCAAGCCAGCAGCGTGGTGATCCATCTGATCTGCCGGCTGAGTTCTTGCAGCTTCGCCTCGGGCACCGCTTGCAACGCCTGCTCAAAGCCCGCCAGGGTCTTCTGTTTCAGGCGCAACGCACGCTGCCACTTGGCTAAAAATACCGGACTGCGGGCCTGCATTTGCAGCGGGCCGAAGTACAGCTCCTCGGCGGTGTAGCTCATCGCGCCAGCACGCTCGGCCACGATGATTTCGTAATAAAAGCGGTTCTCGTGCAGCAGCTCTTCACTGAGGATTCGATAGCCGTTGTTCATCAACCACAGGCGCAGCGGTTGCTCACCGCCGTTGGGTTGCAGGACCAGGCGCTCAAGGCCGTTCAGGTGGGCTTTGCCAGCTTCGAGGATGTCGCGAATCGTCTCGCCGCCCATGCCGCAGAGGCTGATGACAGTGATAGCGTCACTCGCTTCGATGGCCGCTAGACCATCGGCCAGCCGCACGGTGATCTGCTGCTCCAGGCCATTGTCACGCACGGTGCGTTCGGCCGCCTGGAACGGCGTGCTCGCCACCTCCCCCGCCACCGCCGCCTCAATCACGCCACGGCGCAGCAACGCCACTGGCAGGTAGGCATGGTCCGAGCCGATATCGGCCAGGCGTGCGCCGTTCGGCACATGTGCGGCCACACGCTCCAGGCGCATGGACAAGGTGTGTTCGTTCAACCTGCGTTCCTTATCATTCCCCGGAAAATCGATCCCGGCTGTTAGTCAGATGCAACACCATGGCGGCGCGTGCGGCGTCCGGGTCCTGGCGTTTGATTGCATTGAAAATCGCCTCATGCTCCAGGTTCGCCAACTGCCCAAGCTTGGCAAAGTCCGCCCCGCCGCGCTCGTCACCCTTCACCTGGGTGCGCGGAATCATCGCACTGCCCAGGTGCAGCATGATTTCGGTGAAGAAGGTATTGCCGGTGGCTTCGGCGATCAACTGGTGGAAGCGCTTATCCTCTTCCACGCAGCTGTCGTTGTTGGCCAGGGAGGCCTGGTAGTCGTCCAGGGCTACGCGCATGTGGGCCAGGTGCGTGTCGGTCCTGCGCAGCGCCGCCAGCGCCACTGCTTGCACTTCCAGGCCCAGGCGCAGCTCCAGCATGTTGCGCACGCTGGCGACCGTGTCCACATGCAGGCGCAAGCCTTGCTGGGCACTCTGCTCCAGCACAAACGTGCCAATGCCGTGACGCGTCTCCACCAGCCCGGCCGCCTGCAGCTTCGACAGTGCCTCACGCACCACCGTCCGGCTGACGCCGTGCTCCAGCACGATGGTGGATTCCGACGGCAGCTTCTCACCCGGCTTCAACTGACCGAGCAGGATGCGCTGGGTCAGGGCGTCGACCACGCCCTGGGCCAGGTTGGTGGAGCGTTTACGCACGGGGATTGGGGTTTCACTGGGCATTGCTGCAGGTCCAAGGGGTTGGGCTGGGGGGAGCTTAACACCCAGACCCAGCACGTCGCCGAGGTTGATTGAAAAACCACTCAACTTGTATGACAACCAATCTGATTAGCAGATATCTCGACAGCGCCAGCCACCGTCAACGCTGGGTTCTTCACCGCCTACTTACCAGCATTACACCCAATAAACACTGACAAATAACCAAAACACTCACTCATCACAGGGCCTTATAAGCACAAAAACATCGAGTGCCGGATTGCGGACTACAGAAACGCACTTGTATGATGTCTATCAACAAGACACGCAAACCCACATAAAAATAACCAGGGGGAGTTTTGAATTGTGAACAATTCAAGCCATGCATCTGCCGCTCCACACAGTGATCCGGTCCTCGCACGTGCCGTGCGCAAAGTGAAGAGCCATGTGCTCCCACTGTTCGTGATCATGTTCATCCTCAATTACATCGACCGGGTCAATATCGGCTTTGTGCGCACGCACATGGAGCATGACCTGGGCATCGGCGCAGCGGCCTACGGGTTCGGTGCCGGGCTGTTCTTCATCGGTTATGCCCTCTTCGAAGTGCCTTCCAACATGCTGCTGCAAAAGGTCGGCGCGCGTATCTGGCTGACCCGCATCATGTTCACCTGGGGCATCGTCGCGACGATGATGGCGTTCATCCAGAACGAAACCCACTTCTACATCCTGCGCTTCCTGCTGGGCGTGGCCGAAGCCGGCTTCTTCCCTGGCGTGATCTACTACTTCACACGCTGGTTGCCGGGCGTGGAACGCGGTAAGGCGATTGCGATTTTCCTCAGCGGCTCGGCGGTGGCCTCGTTGATCTCGGGCCCGCTGTCGGGCGTGTTATTGCAGATCGAAGGCTTTGGCTTCCACGGCTGGCAATGGATGTTCGCCATCGAAGGCCTGGCCTCGGTGGTGATCGGTTTCTTCGTGTGGTTCTGGCTGGATTCCAAGCCCCACGACGCCAAATGGATGACCCGCGAAGAACAGGACGCTCTGGTCGGCGCCATCGACGAGGAACAACGCCAGCGTGAGGCGCTGACCAGCGTCAAGCCCACCATCGGCAAGCTGCTCAAGGACCGCCAGATCCTGCTGTTTTGCGCGCTGTACTTCTGCATCCAGCTGACCATTTACGCGGCGACGTTCTGGCTGCCGAGCATCATCAAGAAGATGGGTGACTTGAGTGATGTGCAGGTGGGCTTCTTCAACTCGATCCCGTGGCTGATCTCGATCATCGCCATGTACGCCTTCGCGTCGCTGTCGGGCAAGTTCAAGTTCCAGCAAGCCTGGGTGGCGGCGGCACTGCTGATTGCGGCGGCGGGGATGTTCATGTCCACCACCGGCGGGCCGGTGTTTGCCTTTGTGGCGATCTGTTTTGCGGCCATCGGGTTCAAGTCAGCGTCGTCGCTGTTCTGGCCGATCCCCCAGGGCTATCTGGATGTGCGCATCGCGGCGGCGGTGATCGCGCTGATCAACTCCATCGGCAACCTGGGCGGCTTTGTTGCGCCGACCACGTTTGGCTTTTTGGAGCAGACCACCGGCTCGATCCAGGGCGGCCTCTACGGGCTGGCCGGCACCTCGGTGCTGGCGGCGATCCTGGTGTTTTTCGCCAAGACCGCGCCCTCTGCCCCATCGATTTCGTCAAGTGTGGCGCCAACCAGCGCGACCCTCAGCAAACCTCTTTGAGCCTATTTAGGAACTTGCCATGACTACTCCCGTCGTTACTCACTTGCAGGTCATCCCCGTGGCCGGCCACGACAGCATGCTGCTCAACCTCAGCGGCGCCCACGGCCCGTATTTCACGCGCAACATCGTGATTCTCAAGGACAGCTCCGGCAACACCGGCGTCGGTGAAGTGCCGGGCGGCGAACGTATCCGCGAAACCCTGGAAGATGCGCGCAGCCTGGTGATCGGCCAACCCATCGGCCAGTACCAACGCATCCTCAACCAGATGCGCAGCACCTTTGCCGCGCGGGATTCGGCCGGCCGCGGCCTGCAAACCTTTGACCTGCGCATCACTATCCATGCCGTCACCGCCATGGAAGCGGCCCTGCTCGACTTGCTGGGGCAGTTCCTTGAAGTACCGGTGGCCGCTTTGCTCGGCGAAGGTCAGCAGCGCGACGCGGTGAAAATGCTTGGCTATCTGTTCTATGTGGGCGACCGCAATGCCACCAACCTGGCCTACCGCAACGAAGCGGATGCCGACGACGAGTGGTTCCGCCTGCGCCATGAAAAAGCCCTGACGGCCGAAGCCGTGGTGCGCCTGGCCGAAGCCGCCAAGGCCAAATACGGCTTCAACGACTTCAAGCTCAAGGGCGGCGTTTTAAGCGGCGACGAAGAGATCGAAGCCGTCACCGCCCTGGCCGAACGCTTCCCCGATGCACGCATCACCCTCGACCCGAACGGCGCCTGGTCACTCAAGGAAGCCATCCGCCTGTGCCGCGACCAGCACCACGTACTCGCCTACGCCGAAGACCCGTGCGGGGCCGAAAATGGTTACTCGGGGCGTGAAGTCATGGCCGAATTCCGGCGCGCCACGGGCCTCAAGACCGCCACCAACATGATCGCCACCGACTGGCGCGAAATGGGCCACGCGATCCAGCTGCAATCGGTGGACATTCCCCTGGCCGACCCGCACTTCTGGACGATGCAGGGCTCGGTGCGCGTGGCGCAGATGTGCAACGACTGGGGCCTGACCTGGGGTTCGCACTCCAACAACCACTTTGATATTTCCCTGGCGATGTTCACCCAAGTGGCCGCCGCCGCACCGGGCGACATCACCGCCATCGACACCCATTGGATCTGGCAGGACGGCCAACGCTTGACCCAGGAACCGCTGAAGATCGAAGGCGGTTACGTGAAGGTGCCGGCCAAACCGGGCCTGGGCGTGGACATCGACATGGACGCCGTGGCCAAGGCCCACGAGCTGTACAAGGGCATGGGCCTTGGGGCGCGGGATGACAGCGTGGCGATGCAGTTCTTGATTCCGGGGTGGAGCTATAACAACAAGCAGCCTTGCCTGGTGCGCTGAGCCCTCAAGACAAAGCCGGTCAA
>NZ_JADDUM010000331.1 GCF_015163715.1 Pseudomonas cyclaminis | reverse complement strand
CTTGCCCCCGATAGCGGCCGAAAGAACAACAAAAAACCCGCGCCTGTCACCAGAGCGCGGGTTTCTCTTACTGCCTCAAGCGATCAACGCTCCAGCAAAATCCGCAGCATGCGACGCAACGGTTCAGCCGCGCCCCACAGCAGCTGGTCGCCAACCGTGAAGGCGCCGAGGAACTGGCTGCCCATGTTCAGCTTGCGCAGACGGCCAACCGGTACATTCAGGGTGCCGGTGACCTTGGTCGGGCTCAGCTCCTGCATGCTGATATCGCGGTTGTTCGGCACCAGCTTGACCCACGGGTTGTGCTGGCTGATCAGCCCTTCGATATCGGCGATCGGCACGTCTTTGTTCAGCTTGATGGTCAGCGCCTGGCTGTGGCAGCGCATGGCGCCGATGCGCACGCAGATGCCGTCGACCGGGATCGGGCTCTTGAAGCGACCGAGGATCTTGTTGGTCTCGGCCTGGGCCTTCCACTCTTCGCGGCTCTGACCGTTCGGCAGTTCCTTGTCGATCCACGGAATCAGGCTGCCGGCCAATGGCACACCGAAGTTCTCGGTCGGGTAGGCGTCGCTGCGCATGGCTTCGGCCACACGGCGGTCGATGTCGAGGATCGCGCTGGCCGGGTCGGCCAGTTGATCGGCGACTGCAGCATGGGTCGCGCCCATCTGCTTGATCAGTTCACGCATGTTCTGCGCGCCGGCACCGGAGGCCGCCTGATAGGTCATGGCGCTCATCCACTCGACCAGACCCGCTTCGAACAGACCACCCAGGCCCATCAGCATCAGGCTGACGGTGCAGTTGCCGCCGACGTAGTTCTTGGTGCCCGCATCCAACTGCTGGTCGATGACCTTGCGGTTCACCGGGTCAAGGATGATCACCGCATCGTCCTGCATACGCAGGCTCGACGCGGCGTCGATCCAGTAGCCCTGCCAGCCGGCTTCGCGCAGCTTCGGGAAGACTTCGCTGGTGTAGTCGCCACCCTGGCAGGTCACGATCACGTCGAGTGTCTTCAACTCGTCAATGCTGTAGGCATCCTTGAGCGGGGCAATATCCTTGCCCACGGACGGCCCTTGGCCACCCACGTTCGACGTGGTGAAAAACACCGGCTCAATAAGATCGAAATCCTGCTCTTCCAGCATCCGCTGCATGAGCACGGAACCGACCATACCGCGCCAACCGATCAGACCTACACGTTTCATCGCAACTACACCTTGTTAAAAAGTGGGCCGCCTTGCAGCAACAACTGCAAGCGGGCCCGAGAGATTACAGATTCCGCAGCGCGGCGACTACTGCGTCGCCCATTTCTTGCGTACCGACTTTGGTGCAACCCTGGGACCAGATGTCGCCGGTGCGCAAACCCTGGTCCAGCACCAGGCTCACGGCCTTCTCGATCGCGTCCGCCGCATCGCTCAGGTTGAAGCTGTAACGCAGCATCATCGAGACCGACAAAATGGTCGCCAGCGGGTTGGCAATGCCCTGGCCCGCGATGTCCGGCGCCGAACCGTGGCAAGGCTCGTACATGCCCTTGTTGTTAGTGTCCAGGGACGCCGACGGCAGCATGCCGATGGAGCCGGTGAGCATCGACGCCTGGTCGGACAGGATGTCGCCGAACAGGTTGTCGGTCACGATCACGTCGAACTGCTTCGGCGCACGCACCAGTTGCATCGCGGCGTTGTCGACGTACATGTGGCTCAGTTCGACGTCCGGGTAGTCCTTGGCCACTTCTTCGACGATTTCGCGCCACAGTTGGCTGGAAGCCAGTACGTTGGCTTTATCCACCGAGCAGACCTTCTTGCCACGCACGCGGGCCATGTCGAAACCGACACGGGCGATACGGCGGATTTCGCTCTCGCTGTATGGCAGGGTGTCGTATGCCTGGCGCTCGCCATTCTCCAACTCACGCACACCCCGTGGCGAGCCGAAGTAGATACCGCCGGTCAGCTCACGCACGATCAGGATATCCAGGCCCGCGACCACTTCCGGCTTGAGGCTCGACGCATCTGCCAGTTGCGGGTAGAGGATCGCCGGGCGCAGGTTGCCGAACAGGCCCAGTTGCGCACGGATTTTCAGCAGGCCGCGCTCAGGGCGGATGTCACGTTCGATCTTGTCCCACTTCGGACCACCCACGGCGCCGAGCAGCACGGCGTCGGCGGCACGGGCGCGGTCCAGGGTTTCGTTGGCCAGGGGCACGCCGTGCTTGTCGATGGCTGCGCCGCCGATCACGTCGTGGCTCAGTTCGAAGCCCAGGCTGTACTTGCTGTTGGCCAGTGTAAGGACTTTGACCGCTTCGGCCATGATTTCCGGACCAATACCGTCGCCAGGGAGAATCAGAATCTGCTTGCTCATGGGTTCCTCATTTCATCAAGCGACCCGCCCGTGGGCAGGTCGGGAAAAATAACTAGCGCTCGGCCCAGACCACCAGCACGTCGGTGCTGAAGGTGCCGTCGGCTTGAATCTCGTAATAGTCACGCACTTCCTGGCCCATCGCCTGTTGCAGCTCCAGGATCGCGGCGCGCAAGACTTGCGGCGTGCGCATACGCTCGACCCACGAGGTGTATTCCAGGCGCAGGCGCTGGCGACTGCTGTTGCGCACATGCAGGCCGGCTTCGCTGAGCTGACGCATCCACTCGGCAGCAGAGTAATCGCGCACGTGGCTGGTGTCCCTCAGCACTTCGACGGTTTGCAGGTAAGTGTCCAACAGCGGGCTGCCCGGTGACAACACATCAACGAAGGCCGCCACGCCGCCCGGCTTGAGCACCCGGCGTACTTCACGCAGGGCCAGGCCGAGGTCGCTCCAGTGGTGGGCCGAGTAGCGGCTGAACACGAAGTCGAACTCGCCGTCGGCGAACGGCAGGCGTTCGGCGGCGCCGTTGACAGTGCTGATATTGGTGAAGCCGCGATCTTGCGCAGCGGCGGCCACCACGTCGAGCATCTGCTGGGACAGGTCGTAGGCCACCACTTCTTTAACCAGCGGCGCCACATGAAAGCTGACATGACCGGCGCCGCAGCCCAGGTCCAGCAGTCGTGCGCTGCCCTGCCCGGCCAGCTCGGCCTGCAACAGCGCGAATTCGGTGCCTTGGGCGTGCACGGCACTGCTCAGGTAGGCAGAAGCCTGTTCGCCGAATTGTTTTTGCACGACTTGGGTGTGGGCGGTGCTGGTCATGGTGGTTTTCCTTGGGTTTTGTGTTGTTAACACGGGCCTCATCGGGGGCAAGCCCCCTCCCACATTTGGAATGCAATGCCCCTGTGGGAGGGGGCTTGCCCCCGATGGCGGCGGTCCTGCCTACATCAATCTCGAAACAACCAAGGCTGGCTCGCCCGGTGCCTGGTTTCAAACGCGGCAATCGCATCGCCGTCCTGCAAGGTCAGGCCGATATCGTCCAGGCCGTTGATCAGGCAGTGCTTACGGAAAGCGTCCACTTCAAAGTGATACACCTTGCCATCCGGACGGGTCACGGTTTGCGCGGCCAGGTCGACGGTCAGCTGGTAGCCCACGTCGGCTTCCACTTGCTTGAACAGCTCGTCGACTTCTTCGTCGGTCAAGATGATCGGCAACAGGCCGTTCTTGAAGCTGTTGTTGAAGAAGATGTCGGCGTAGCTCGGCGCAATGATGCTGCGAAAGCCATATTCTTCAAGGGCCCACGGCGCGTGCTCACGGCTGGAGCCGCAACCGAAGTTTTCCCGGGCCAGCAGCACGCTGGCGCCCTGGTAACGTTCGGCGTTAAGCACGAAGTCCTTGTTCAGCGGGCGCTTGGAGTTGTCCTGGTAGGCGTAGCCCACGTCCAGGTAGCGCCACTCGTCGAACAGGTTAGGGCCAAAACCGGTGCGCTTGATCGACTTCAAGAACTGCTTGGGGATGATCTGGTCGGTGTCCACGTTGGCACGGTCCAACGGCGCTACAAGACCTGTGTGTTGGGTAAAAGCTCTCATCGGGTTTTCCTCAGATCAATTCGCGAACGTCGATGAAACGACCGTTGACGGCAGCCGCCGCGGCCATGGCCGGGCTGACCAGGTGGGTACGCCCACCGGCACCCTGACGCCCTTCGAAGTTACGGTTGGAGGTCGATGCGCAATGCTCGCCCGACTCCAAGCGGTCCGGGTTCATCGCCAGGCACATCGAACAGCCCGGCTCGCGCCATTCAAAACCGGCTTCGAGGAAGATCTTGTCCAGGCCTTCGGCTTCGGCTTGCGCTTTGACCAAGCCAGACCCCGGCACCACGATGGCTTGCTTGATGGTCGAGGCCACCTTGCGGCCCTTGGCGATCACCGCGGCGGCGCGCAGGTCTTCGATCCGCGAGTTGGTGCAGGAACCGATGAACACACGATCCAACTGGATGTCGGTGATTGCCTGGTTGGCTTTCAGCCCCATGTACTTCAACGCACGCTCGATGGAGCCGCGCTTGACCAAATCGGCCTCTTTGGCCGGATCCGGCACGTTCTGGTCGACGGCCAAGACCATTTCCGGGGAGGTGCCCCAACTGACTTGCGGTTTGATCTGGGCGGCGTCGAGCTCAACCACGGTATCGAACACCGCATCGGCGTCGGAGACCAGGTCTTTCCAGGCCTCAACGGCGGCATCCCAATCGGCGCCGGCCGGTGCGAAAGGACGCCCCTTGACGTATTCGACGGTCTTTTCGTCCGCCGCCACCATGCCCACACGGGCACCGGCTTCGATGGACATGTTGCAAATGGTCATGCGGCCTTCGATGGACAGGTCGCGAATGGCGCTGCCAGCGAATTCGATGGCATGGCCGTTACCGCCGGCGTGCCGATCTTGCCGATCACGGCGAGGACGATGTCCTTGGCGGTCACGCCAAACGGCAAGGTGCCTTCAACCGACACCAGCATGTTCTTCATTTTCTTGGCGACCAGGCACTGGGTGGCGAACACATGCTCGACCTCCGAGGTGCCGATGCCGTGGGCCAAAGCGCCGAAGGCACCATGGGTCGACGTGTGGGAGTCGCCGCAGACCACGGTCATGCCCGGCAAGGTGGCGCCCTGCTCCGGGCCGATCACGTGGACGATGCCTTGACGCACGTCATTCATCTTGAATTCGGTGATGCCATATTCGTCGCAGTAGTCGTCGAGGGTCTGCACCTGCAAGCGCGACACGGTGTCGACGATGGCGTCGATACCGCCCTTGCGCTCAGGGGTGGTCGGCACGTTGTGGTCCGGGGTGGCAATGATCGAGTCGACGCGCCAAGGCTTGCGCCCCGCCAGTCGCAGGCCTTCGAACGCTTGGGGCGAGGTCACTTCATGGATGATGTGACGGTCGATATAGATCAGCGACGACCCATCATCGCGCCGTTTCACTTCATGGGAATCCCAAAGCTTGTCGTAAAGCGTTTTGCCGGCCATCAGTCGGTCCTCATCAGCGGTATTTCATGCGCCGGGCTTTTCAATAACCCTTTGGCTTGTGAGGCTGATGGTATGGCGCTACATTAAATAACTCAAATTCATATTTTTTATGCTTTGGATTACCAATTGGAATACCACCATGGACTTGGCCAACCTTAATGCCTTTATCGCCATCGCCGAGATCGGTAGCTTCTCCGGCGCCGGTGAACGCCTGCACCTGACCCAACCGGCCATCAGCAAACGCATCGCCGGCCTGGAGCAGCAATTGAAGGTGCGACTGTTTGATCGCCTGGGCCGCGAAGTCGGCCTGACCGAGGCCGGGCGTGCCCTGCTGCCCCGCGCTTATCAGATTCTCAACGTGCTCGACGACACCCGCCGCGCCCTCACCAACCTCACCGGCGAAGTCAGCGGGCGGCTCACATTGGCCACCAGCCACCATATCGGCCTGCACCGCTTGCCGCCGATCCTGCGCACCTTCACCCGCGAATACCCGAACGTGGCGCTGGATATTCAGTTTCTCGATTCGGAAGTGGCGTACGAAGAAATCCTCCACGGCCGTGCCGAAGTGGCGGTGATCACCCTCGCGCCCGACCCTCACAATCTTGTACGTGCGACGCCGGTGTGGGACGACCCGCTGGATTTCGTGGTGGCACCCGAGCATAGCCTGATCAGCAACGGCTCCATCAGCCTGGCGGATATTGCCGGCCATCCGGCGGTTTTCCCTGGCGGCAACACCTTTACCCACCATATTGTCAGCCGGCTGTTCGAGGCCCAGGGCCTGACGCCAAACATCGCGATGAGCACTAACTACCTGGAAACCATCAAGATGATGGTGTCCATCGGCCTGGCCTGGAGCGTGTTGCCGCGCACCATGCTCGATGATCAGGTGGCAAGTATCGCTTTGCCGGGCATACAACTCAGTCGCCAGCTAGGCTATATCGTGCACACCGAAAGGACGCTGTCGAACGCTGCGCGGGCTTTCATGAGCCTATTGGATGCACAGGTGGATCTGCCACGGATGCCGGCATGACGCCGTGCGGCCTCGGGTTCTGAGTAAAACCGTGCAGTTTGTCCATCGAATCAAGGCCCGATGATAATGCGCAACCCCGTCGATTCCGTGCCACCCCTGCCCCGCATCTATGCCCTGGACCCTCAACAGGCAGAGCAAAGCTGGGACAGCGCGCCGCAACTGTTGGCAGCCCTCAATGCTGCCCAACTGGGCGCATGGTGCTGGGAAATCGACACCGGACGAATCAGTTGGTCACGGGGTACCCAAGCGCTGTTTGGGTTTGACCCGCGCCAGCCGCTGCCCAAGGACCTGGATTACCTCGACCTGCTGGCCCAATCGGATCGCACCCGCGTGGTACGGGCCTTTCACGCCGTGCTGGCCGGCGAGCCGTTCGAGCAGGCCATGCATCACCGCATCCAATGGCCCGACGGCAGCTTCCACTGGCTGGAAATCAACGGCAGCCTGCAGCCGGACAAAGCCGGTCGGCGCCGCATGATCGGGGTGATCCGCGAGATCACTCACCAGCGCGAACGTGAGAATGCCCTGGGACACTCCGAAAAACGCTTCGCCACGCTGTTTCACCTGTGCCCGAACATGGTGCTGCTGACCCGCCAGGCCGACGGCCTGATCAGCGAAGCCAACCAGTATTTCGAGATGCTCTTCGGCTGGCCCGTAGGCGATGCCATCGGCCGCACTACTCTGGAGTTGGGCCTGTGGCGCCACCCGGAGCAACGCGCACAACTGGTCAAGGCGACTCAGCGCAAGGGCGCCCCCATCAGCATGGAGGTGCAATTTTGCGCCAGCAACGGCCAGGTCCACGATGGCACCCTCAGCGCGCAAAAAGTCGAATTGGAGGGTGAGGCCTACCTGATCAGCACCTTCCTCGACACTACCGAACGCAAAAATGCCGAACAGGCACTCAAGGACAGCCAGGAACGCCTCGACCTGGCGCTGGATTCGGCACAACTGGGCACTTGGGACTGGCACATTCCCAGCGGCATGCTCTACGGCTCGGCACGCGCCGCCCAACTGCACGGCCTGCCGTTCGAACCGTTCCACGAATCCTTCGACGCCTTTTTCGAAGGCATGCCCGACGAGGAACGGGACAATATGCGCAGCGCCTACCGCACCCTGCGAGAAGGGCCGGCCGGCAACTACCAATTGACCTATCGGGTGCCCATGGAAGACGGCAGCTCACGCTACCTGGAAAGCCGTGCGCGCCTGTACCGTAACGAGCAAGGCGCGCCGCTGCGCATGGCCGGGACGTTGCTCGATATCACCGACCAGGTAGAGCGCGAACAACGCCTGAGCGCCTCCGAAGAAAAATTCGCCAGCCTGTTCCAGGCCAGCCCCGACCCGATTTGCGTCACCGGCATGGACAGCGGCGCGTTTATCGAGATCAACCCGGCCTTTACCCAAACCTTTGGCTGGACCGCCGCCGAAGTCATCGACAAGAGCGCCGACCAGATCGGCCTGTGGGACGATCCCAGCCAGCGCCTGGAGCGTATCGAGCGGGTGATTCGCGAGCAGGCGTTGAGCAACGTGGCCGTGGTGGTGCATCACAAGAATGGCCAGAGCCTGACCTGCATGATTTCCAGCCGCTTGATCAAGGTCGGCGATCAACCGTGCATTGTCACCACCTTGCGCGACATCACCCAGCAACAACGCTCTGAAGCCGCACTGAAGGCCAGCGAGGAGAAATTCGCCAAGGCCTTCCATTCCAGCCCTGACGCGATTTCCATCACCGAGCGCGACACCGGCCGCTATGTGGAGGTCAACGACGGCTTCTGCCGCCTCACCGGCTACCGCGCTGAAGAGGCCATCGGCCTGACGTTGTACCAGATCGGCATCTGGGCCGATGAGAACCAACGCTCGGCGCTATTGGCCGAGTTGCAGATCAAGGGCCGTATCAACCACCTGGAAATGCTCTGGCACAACAAACGCGGCGACGTGCTGGCAGTGGAAGTCTCCGTTGAGCCCATCACCCTGAACGAGACCCCGTGCCTGCTGCTGACGGCGCGGGACGTGAGCCTGCTGAAAAACGCCCAGGCGCAGATCCGCCACCTGGCCTACCACGACCCGCTGACCAACCTGCCCAACCGGGCGTTGCTGATGGATCGCCTGAGCCAGCAGATCGCCCTGCTCAAGCGCCATAACTTGCGCGGCGCGCTGCTGTTCCTGGACCTTGACCACTTCAAGCACATCAACGACTCCCTCGGTCACCCGGTGGGCGATACCGTGCTGAAAATCGTCACCGCACGCCTGGAAGCCAGCGTGCGCATGGAAGACACCGTGGCACGACTGGGTGGTGATGAATTCGTGGTACTGCTCAGCGGCCTGGATGGCTCGCGCATGGAGGTCAGCAACCAGGTGCAGGAGTTGGCCGACACCCTGCGCGAGTTGCTTTCGGAGCCGATGTTCCTGGACGGGCACCGCCTGCAGGTCACGCCGAGCATTGGTGTGGCGTTGATTCCCGATCACGGCACCACCCCGGCGGACCTGCTCAAGCGCGCCGACATTGCCCTGTACCGAGCAAAGGATTCAGGGCGCAACACCACGCAGATGTTCCACAACAGCATGCAGAAAACCGCCAGCGAACGCCTGCGCATGGAAACCGACCTGCGCCTGGCCCTGGCACGTGGCGAGTTCAGTGTGCATTACCAACCCCAGGTGGATGCTCGCGGTAACAAGATCGTCGGCGCCGAGGCGCTGGTGCGCTGGCAGCACCCACAACTGGGCGCGCAGTCGCCGTCGGAATTTATCAAGGTGCTGGAGGACAGCGGCCTGATCCTCGAAGTGGGCACCTGGATCCTTGATGAAGCCTGTGCCGCTTTCGAACAATTGATCAAAGACGGCAAGGTGGACCCGCTGAACTTCAGCCTATGCGTAAACATCAGCCCTCGGCAGTTTCGCCAGAACGACTTCGTGGAGCGGGTGGAGCACAGCCTCAAGCAGCACTCATTGCCCTATAGCCTGCTGAAACTGGAAATTACCGAAGGCATCGTGATCCAGAACCTGGATGACACCGTGAACAAAATGCGCCGCCTGAAAAAGCTCGGCGTGAGCTTTGCGATGGATGACTTTGGTACCGGCTACTCATCTCTGACCTACCTTAAGCGCTTGCCAGTGGATGCGCTGAAAATCGATCAATCGTTCGTGCGCGACGCGACCCACGACCCCAACGACGCCGAAATCATTCGCGCCATCGTGGCGATGGCTCGCAGTTTGAATCTGGAGGTGATTGCCGAGGGTGTGGAAACCCCGGAGCAACTGGCGTTCCTGCAAAAACTGGGCTGCCATTTGTTCCAGGGGTATTTGCACAGCCGTCCGTTGCCGATCGAGGGGTTCAGACGGCTGCTGGAGTAACCCTCAGGCCAGCTTCAAGGCCCGCATCCCCGCGGACATCCAGCGTGATGAAGCCAGCGCCAGTTTTCGCCCATAGTAATCAAGCGCGCCATTGATCACTGCAACCGAATGGGCACTGTCCGCCAGGGTGCCGATCGCGCCGTCGGCCAGCTCTTTTACCGTGCTTTCACGGATGTAACCAAACAGGCCCAGCCGGCGAAGTGCCTCGCCGGGGTATTCGCCGTCATTGAGGGTCTGCAGCGCCACCTCATAACTCTCGCGGGCCCGAAAGTCGTTGTTCTCTATCTGCGCACGCTTGGCACTGACCGCGTAGAGAAAGTTGGCGTAACTGAGCAACTGCGGATCACTGCCATAGAAGTTCGAGGCCGCCGTGGCCTGGCGCAGCTCAGCATGGGTCAACTTAAGCGGGAAAGAATCGCGCATCGTCACCTCAAAGCCGTCCGGCGTAACCTGGATGTGCTTATAGATCCCCACGGGGTCCTGCGCGAACCGGATAATGGCTGCCTTGATCGCCGACACGGTGACGCAATTGCCTTGCGCGCCTTGATAAAAGCCACTCCAGATTTGCTCAGGCGCCGCGTCGGTGGCCACATGAGACACCGTCCTGGCGTCGCTGCGGGGCACGGATTTATCGTTGAACAACACGTAGCCATACCCTCCATCGACCGACTGCCGTTCACCGTAATTATGCTTGACCCCCTCCACCACCAAGGCGGAGCCGTGGTTATGGGTCCCCATGACTCCGATCGCGCCCTTGGCCGTCATGTCAGCCGACGACACAAACTGAGAAAGCCCGAAAACCCCCATGCCCTGCAGGCACCGCTGGGTCGTCTCCCCTTCGAGTGTCTTTGCCAGAGCGGCCTCGAACGTCGAGTAACCCCCTTCCAGTTGCTTGCGTTTCACAAAGGCCGCAAACACAAAGTTGGCGTCCTTTACGGCACCGGAATCCGCCCCCTGAAATCGCGAAGCCTTCGACGCCTGCGCCAACTCGCCGGCAGACAGGTGAACCTTGAATTCATCCTTCATGGTGACGTGATAGCCGTCACGACGGGAATCAACTCACTGAACATGGCAGCAGGGTGCCGACCGAACGTCATCATCATCAATTTGATCACTGCCGCATGCGTGCTGCTATCAAAGTTCTCGCCAAACCGTCGCTCAGTCGCGTTGAACGCCGGGGCAATATCCGCAGGCGGTCCCTCGCTGCGCGCCGCAGCAACAGGGGCAAACGCCTCATGCCCCATATCAACCGGAAAAACCGGCTGGTCAGCCATTGAAATATTCATTTTCGGGATTCCTGACACTCAAAGAATTGTCTGTCGCTCGTGCGGCCAGGGCTACGCGGAGCAGCCTTGGCTGCACTGACGCCTGAGATCCCTGACCGCATCGACGCACGCAAGATCAAACCAGGGCAACCGCGTGCCCCTGGGTGGGCGCTCGCCCTTGTCGCCCCCATAGTTCTTCGCGACCATTGATAACCGCCACCGAATGCCCGGTGCGGTTACACATACCCAATTGCCCGGCAGCAAGTTCGCGTACAGACACCCTCTTCATGTGCTGCCTCAGCCCCAGCCGCAGGAACCCCTCACCGGGTCCGGACTCATCCTCACCGTCATTCAAGCTACGCACCGCCGCCTGATAACTCCTGCCCGCTGTGCGATCGTTATTCTCCATTTGTGCGCGCTTGGCACTCACGGCAAAAAGGAACTGCGCATCCTTGAGCATCCCTTGATCGCCTCCGACAAAGCGCGAACCGCGTGCACCTTCGATCAGTTCGCGGTCTGTCAGGGTGAGTTGAAAGCCATCACGCATGACAACTCGATAACCGTCACTGACCTTGGCTACCTGCTTGAAAATATCCGTGGGGCTTTGCCCAAACCGATACATGGCGGCCTTGATGGCCGATACCGTCACGCAGTTGCCATCGGGTCCCTGGCGAAACCCGCTCCAGATATTGTCCGGCTTGGCGCCGTTTCGTTTGTTTGACAGGCCAGGAATATTCGCAGAGGGTCTTGGCGCCACAGGTTCGGGAACCACCCTTGGAGTGACTTCCGGTCGTGGCGGTGGGGCCGGTGTCGGTGTCGGTGTCGGTGTCGGTGTATCAGGAACTGTTTTGTCCTTATTACCTGAAATCAAGTTGATTAACTGCGTAAAAAAAGAGCTGAAAAGAGCAGTCAGTTTGGCCAAGACTTCTGAAGGATCACCTACACCTGCATCGCTTTTGTGTGTGGCAGGTGCGGCATCAGAACTTGGACTTGTCATACCCTCAAGAGGCTCGGGCTGAAAATTTTTATTATTACTGACACCCAAGTCGTCAACGGGAACGAACTGCCTTACATCAACGACGCGCGCAACATTTATAATTGAGCAACAGGACATTTTTATTCTCCTAGAGCACGCACTTCTCCAGACCTTGCATTCCGAAGAAGTACATGCCTCAGTCAAAAAGTTTAACCAGGGAAATTAACGTCAGGACTTAAACTTGGGTCGGGGATTGAATCGCCAGTCTCTTGGATCAAATCGATTATCAGCAGGGCCCGGGCTGGTTAAATCCGGGACAGGTGTATCCGGTCGCGGTGTGGGCTTGATATCCGGAGTAACAGACGGGGTCGGCTGTGGCGTGACCTCAGGTTTCGGAGTTGGCAGCACTTGCGTCTTGGGCGCGGGCGACGTATCAGGCTTGGGCGTAGGCTTTACGTCCGGTTTGGGCGTCGGGACCGCATC
>NZ_JADDUM010000330.1 GCF_015163715.1 Pseudomonas cyclaminis | reverse complement strand
ATATGGCGCAGCGGACGGGACTCGAACCCGCGACCCCCGGCGTGACAGGCCGGTATTCTAACCGACTGAACTACCGCTGCGTATCGCTTGACCAGTTGAGCAAAACACCTCAACCGTCTTTAAACATCTGATCGATCAGCCTTGGCTGTTCAATCTCAAGCCCGACAAGTCAGACCTGGAAAATATGGCGCAGCGGACGGGACTCGAACCCGCGACCCCCGGCGTGACAGGCCGGTATTCTAACCGACTGAACTACCGCTGCGCGTCGGTGCAACTTCTAACGTTGCGTCTTACCCGAAGGTAAAACTCTCAAGAAGTGGTGGGTGATGACGGGATCGAACCGCCGACCCTCTGCTTGTAAGGCAGATGCTCTCCCAGCTGAGCTAATCACCCTTTGCTTCGTTGAGGCCGCGAAATTTACGCAGATAGCGGACCTAAGTCAATAGCCTGCTTGAAGTTTTTCTGAAAAAGACAAAATTGCTTCAAGACTGCACTACTCGCTGTAGATCATCTTCTTGCTCATGCCGCCGTCCACCACGAACTCTTGCCCGGTAACAAACCCGGCCTGGCGCGACAGCAGCCACGCCACCATTGCCGCAACGTCCTCGACCGTCCCCACCCTGCCCGCCGGATGCTGGGCATGATCGGCATCCGTCAACGGCTCGGCACGCCGCGCCGCAGGATCACGGGCGTCGATCCAGCCGGGGCTGACCGCGTTCACCCGCACTTCCGGCCCCAGGCTCATGGCCAAGGCATGAGTCAGGGCCAACAAGCCGCCCTTGCTCGCCGCGTAAGCCTCGGTATCGGGTTCCGATTGACGAGCCCGAGTCGACGCCAGGTTGACGATGGCCCCGCCGTGAGCGCGCAGGTATGGCGCGCAGTGCTTGGCCAGCAACATCGGCCCGCTGAGGTTCACCGCCAGCACGCGATTCCAGTAAGCCAGGTCGAGGCTTTCCAGGGTGATATTGCGCGGGTCAGCCACCGCCGCGTTACACACCAACGCGTCCAGGCGGCCGAATTGCCCGAGCACTTCAGCAACGCCCTGGGCGACCTGCTTCTCGTCGGCTACGTCCATGGTGATAAACCAAGCGTTCTCGCCCAGCACCTTGGACACCTTGGAGCCGCGCTCGCGGTCCAGGTCGGTCAACACCACTTGCCAGCCTTCACTGATCAGCCACGCGGCGATCCCTAGACCAATGCCCCGCGCAGCACCTGTGACGAGCGCGACGCGGCCGTTAGTGGCCGCTGCTGCCTCCATGGACCACTCGATCACAAGGCAGCCAGCCCGCGGGCCAGATCTGCCTGCAAGTCGGCCACGTCTTCCAGGCCCACCGCGATGCGAATCAGGCTGTCACGAATACCGGCCGCTTCACGCTCCTGTGGCGCCAGGCGTCCGTGAGAGGTGGTGCTCGGGTGGGTAATCGTGGTTTTGCTGTCGCCCAGGTTGGCCGTGATGGAGATCAGGCGCGTTGCATCGATAAAGCGCCAGGCGCCCTCTTTGCCGCCCTTCACCTCAAAGCTCACCACGGCACCGAAACCACGCTGCTGGCGCTGGGCCAATTCGTGCTGCGGATGGCTCTTCAGGCCGGCGTAGTGCACTTTCTCGATACCGTCCTGCTGCTCCAGCCACTCGGCCAGGGCCTGGGCGTTGGCGCAATGGGCCTTCATGCGCAGGCTGAGGGTTTCCAGGCCCTTGAGGAAGATCCAGGCGTTGAACGGGCTCAACGTCGGCCCGGCAGTGCGCAAGAAGCCCACTATTTCCTTCATCTGCTCACCGCGACCGGCAACCACACCGCCCATGCAACGGCCTTGACCATCAATGAACTTGGTGGCCGAGTGCACAACGATATCGGCACCCAGCTTCAGCGGCTGCTGCAACGCCGGCGTACAGAAGCAATTGTCGACGACCAGCATCGCGCCCTTGGCGTGAGCCACTTCGGACAGCGCGGCGATATCTACCAGCTCGGCCAGTGGGTTGGATGGCGACTCGACGAACAGCAATTTGGTGTTGGCCTTGATCGCCGCGTCCCAGCCGGACAGATCCGCCAGAGGCACGTAGTCCACTTCGATACCGAAGCGCTTGAAGTACTTCTCGAACAGGCTGATGGTCGAACCAAACACGCTACGGGACACCAGCACATGGTCGCCAGCGCTGCACAGACTCATCACCACCGCCAGGATCGCCGCCATGCCCGTGGCCGTGGCCACAGCCTGCTCAGCGCCTTCCAGGGCCGCGATGCGCTCTTCGAACGCGCGCACGGTTGGATTGGTGTAGCGCGAATACACGTTGCCCGGCACTTCACCAGCAAAGCGCGCAGCGGCGTCGGCCGCGGTACGGAACACGTAGCTGGAAGTGAAGAACATCGGATCACCGTGCTCACCTTCCGGAGTGCGGTGCTGGCCGGCACGCACAGCCAGGGTATCGAAAGCTACGCCATCGAGGTCGCTGTCCAACCGACCGGCATCCCATTCCTGACTCATGCTGCCACTCCTTACTCAATTCTTTATTTAAGATACAAAACCGGCCCCTCAGGGCCGGTGTCTACTCAGTTGTTATACAGATCGATGATCGCGCTGACCGCCTGGGTCTTGATCTTCGACGAGTCATTACGCGCCTGCTCGATCTTGTTCAGGTAGGCCTCGTCGACGTCACCGGTCACGTACTTGCCGTCGAACACGGCGCAGTCGAACTCAGCGATCTTGATCTTGCCACCGCCGACCGCTTCGATCAGGTCCGGCAGGTCCTGATAGATCAGCCAGTCGGCGCCGATCAGGTCGGCCACGTCCTGGGTGGTGCGGTTGTGGGCGATCAGTTCGTGGGCGCTCGGCATGTCGATACCGTACACGTTCGGGTAACGCACGGCTGGCGCCGCGGAACAGAAGTACACGTTCTTCGCACCAGCTTCGCGGGCCATCTGGATGATCTGCTTGCAGGTGGTGCCACGCACGATGGAGTCATCCACCAGCATCACGTTCTTGCCGCGGAACTCAAGCTCGATGGCGTTGAGCTTCTGGCGCACCGACTTCTTGCGGGCAGCCTGGCCCGGCATGATGAAGGTACGGCCGATGTAGCGGTTCTTCACGAAGCCTTCGCGGAACTTGACGCCCAGGTGGTTGGCCAGTTCCAGCGCAGCGGTACGGCTGGTGTCCGGGATCGGGATCACCACGTCGATGTCGTGCTCAGGACGCTCGCGCAGGATCTTGTCGGCCAGCTTCTCGCCCATGCGCAGACGCGCCTTGTAGACCGAAACGCCGTCGATGATCGAATCCGGACGCGCCAGGTAGACGTGTTCGAAGATGCACGGGGTGAGTTTCGGCGCCACGGCGCATTGACGGGTGTGCAGCTTGCCGTCTTCGGTGATGTACACCGCTTCGCCCGGCGCGAGGTCTCGGATCAGGGTGAAGCCCAGCACGTCCAGGGACACGCTTTCGGACGCGATCATGTACTCGACACCTTCGTCGGTATGACGCTGGCCGAACACAATCGGACGGATGCCGTGCGGGTCACGGAAGCCGACGATGCCATAGCCGGTGATCATCGCAACCACGGCATAACCACCGACACAGCGGTTGTGCACGTCGATCACGGCGGCGAAGACATCTTCTTCGGTCGGCTGCAGCTTGCCACGCTGGGCCAGCTCGTGGGCGAACACGTTAAGCAGCACTTCCGAGTCGGAACTGGTGTTGACGTGGCGCAGGTCAGATTCGTAAATCTCCTTGGCCAGTTGCTCAACGTTGGTCAGGTTACCGTTGTGCGCCAGGGTGATGCCGTAAGGCGAGTTGACGTAAAACGGCTGAGCTTCGGCCGAAGTCGAGCTACCAGCAGTCGGGTAACGCACATGACCAATGCCCATGTGCCCGACCAGACGCTGCATGTGACGCTGATGGAACACGTCACGTACGAGCCCATTGTCCTTGCGCAGGAATAACCGGCCGTCGTGGCTGGTCACAATACCGGCAGCATCCTGGCCGCGGTGCTGGAGGACGGTTAGCGCGTCATACAGCGCCTGATTGACGTTCGACTTACCGACGATACCGACGATGCCACACATGCGACGCAACCCCTACTTAATGAATCTTGACTGAACACTGCTTACTGAGGCGTTTTGGCCGGCAAGAGGTGTTCCTTGAACGGAAGATCAGCGGGTACGCTGATTCCGCTGGCCAGCCACTGACTGCTCCACCCCAATATGAGGTTCTTGGACCAATCTGCAACCAATAGAAATTTTGGCACGAGTACCGACTCCTGCCACCATGAATCCTGCTGTACCGGCCCCAGGCTCAACAGCCCGACCGCCACGACCACCAGCAACGCGCCACGCGCGGCGCCGAAGGCCATGCCGAGAAATCGATCGGTCCCGGAGAGGCCGGTGACACGTATCAATTCGCCAATAAGATAATTGACCATTGCCCCCACCAGCAGCGTGGCGATGAACATGATGGCGCAGCCCGCGATGACGCGAGCCGAAGGTGTCTCTATGTATCCGGCCAGGTAGACAGACAGTGATCCACCGAACATCCAGGCTACGACTCCTGCGATGATCCACGTCAGCAACGACAGTGCTTCTTTAACGAAGCCGCGGCTTAGACTGATCAAAGCGGAGATGGCGACGATTGCAACAATCGCCCAATCAACCCAGGTAAATGGCACGTTCGAGCCTACGGACAGATAAGGCGGCGCATTTTAGCAGAGCGCCGGGCTATCGGTAAGCGGTGATTGCGGCTGCTTTGCAAATCAATAGTTTGTGGTGAGCCAACCCGATTTCAACCCCACCACATTTGATTGCATTCCAGGCTGAAGCCCTGCGAACTCAGCCGCGCTCAGGCTGGAACCGGGTAACGAACCCCTTCAGGTTCTGCTGACGATCCAGCAAGTCCCGCAGGCGATCCGCCTCGGCACGCTCGATCAACGGCCCGATAAATACGCGGTTCTTGCCATCGGCACTGCGGATATAGGCGTTATAGCCCTGGGCACGCAGCTTCTTCTGCAAGGCATCGGCACCCTCGCGATTGCCCAGGCTGGCCACCTGGATCGACCAACTGATCGGCAGGCCATTCGGGTCGATGCGGCTCTGACCCACGTCCGGCTTGCCCGCGCCGCGGGTTGCGGCGCCACCGGCTTGGGCGCAGGCACCGGCGCGGCAGGCTTGGCGGCCACGACAGGCGCCCGGGCGCGGGGCTTGACCACAGGCACGCTCGGCTGCACAGGCGTGGACAGCGCTGCAATCTCTTCATCCACAGGCACAGGCTCTTCCTCGGGCAAGGCCTGAGGCTCAGGCACCACCACCGGTTCAACCCTGTACCT
>NZ_JADDUM010000033.1 GCF_015163715.1 Pseudomonas cyclaminis | reverse complement strand
CTCGTACAAGCTCGACAGCGAATTGAGCTACGTCGACGTGCCGCTGTGCCGTTGAACTGGCGCGGTGCAGGTGGGCGAGCACGTGGCGAAGGTGCCTGACCTCATGGGGCTCGAAGCCCTGCTGGTAGAGTCCGGCCTGGCCTGACCCTAAGCCTTGCAAAATCCAATGTGGGAGGGGGCTTGCCCCGATGGCAGATTGTCAGTTGATATATCTATAGCTGACCCACCACCATCGGGGGCAAGCCCCCTCCCACACTGATTCGTGCCTCAATCAATCCGCGCAAACCGCTCAATCACCGGCTGCTCCCGATGCTCGGCCTGCCACAAGTCGTGGGCGCTTTGCATCGACAACCATAGCGGCGCGGTACTCACACCGGCCTGTTCCAACCGAACGGCAAGGTCCGGGCTGACCGGGGCGTGGCCATGCAAGATCCTTGAACTTGTCGCGCTCAGCCCGCGCGCCTAGTCTTCGTCCCGTCATCGCGAAAAACGGTGACACGGACGTGCAAGCCCGACGAAACTGTTTAGGCGTACAAACGCCCAGCCATCCAACGGGCGTTTTTCGTGCTCGCTGCTTTATGGCGGCTGCGCGCATGAGGTCTTCGGACCTGCTGGGTGTCCTAAACAGGCCCTCGAACGGCGCATTCTCCATGAGAAATGAAAGGCCCCTGTGGTGAAGGCACTTTCCCGTTCAGTGACGCTGCAGCAGAAGAAAATCAGCAATCAGCATACCCGCCAGGTACACCATCAAAATCACCACGCCCGCGTCCAATAAACGCCAGACCTTTGCCGAACGAAATAGCCCCGTCAACCTTTGGCATCCCAACGCCAAAACCACAAACCACACCAGCGACGCGGTCATTGCTCCGCCGGCAAAGAACGCTTGTTGGCTGACGGGCTTTGCTGCACCAATAGAGCCAATTAGCACCACGGTATCCAGCCAAGCATACGGATTGGCAAATCCAAGTATCACCGCTGTGCGCAGCAATCCCCTTTGTGAGGTGAGGTCGCTTTGAGTATCTGGCATCGACTGGTTACGCACACAAACCAATAACCGCTGCCAGCCAAACCACAACAGATAGGCCGCTCCCGACAACAGTAGGAACGCCACCAAACCTGGCTTGCTGCCGAGCAACGAGCCCAAGCCCATGACGCCAAGAGCGATGAGGATGATATCGGCGAACACGCATACCGCCACCACACCCCAGACAGGGCTGCGACTGACACCCTGGCGAATAACCAGGGTGTCCTTCGGTCCAGGAGCTGCGAACAGTCCGATGCCCAGTAGAAGACCTTCGAGATAAAAGGCGTTGAAGTCTGGAGTCATGAAGTGCTCGACCGCCTGGGTATCAGTTCAATTGAAGGGGTTGATTGCCGAAACCGGTATGGCGCGCGTTGACGGTGCTTTTCAAGTCGATCGGCTGGTGGCGGAAAAAGCCTGTCAGTTCCTGCTCCGCATCAGGGTTGACGAAGTAAATGAGAGAGCTGCGTGGCATTGGTCCCCGAGGAGCCAGAACCGTGTGGTATTGATTCACAGCACGCTTTGATGTGGTTCATGGCTATATCCAGGGTAGATGTAAAGGAATGCAACAAACACTAGGTTCGCAAGCATGCGAGAAACTACGACACTGGATATGACTGACTAAAAGGGCTCATCCGTGTCCTTCACAACATCGCCAGCAGGTGGCTAGTGTGCATGGTTCAAGACACGTGGCGGCGGACAGGTTGTCTTTTTTGGCGGACAAAGAAATGACGTTCACCTAAAAATGGGAACCGCAAACTTCGTATGAATATAAGAACGCGAGATACCCTCAGGTCTCTGGTTGCACGGCGCAGCCGAGAGTTGGGCAAGCCCCTGACTGCGCTGGCCAAGGAGGCGGGAATTTCCAGAACCTACCTGTACGGTCTAGCGGCTGGAGCGTCCAGGGACCCGTCGGTGCGCACGCTGATCAAGCTGGCGAAGGCATTGCAGGTTTCTCCCTTGCTGCTGTTTCGCTACTTCGCTGACCTGACAGGCGCGCCCGATAACGTGTGCTCGATGGCTACCACCAATCGGGCGGCAGGTATTGATGATCCGGAGGACATTGCGGTGTTCAATGCCGATGTCACGACGCCTGATCAAGCCGTCGTGTTGCCGGGGGAAGTTTTTCAGAAAACCTGGGAGATTCAGAACCTGGGCACACGACCCTGGCGCGGGCGACGACTGGTGCGTGTTGATGGGGAATATGTGATTGCCCGCCGCGCAGATCCACAAGGCCAGTTGGAGGTAGTAATGGACATTCATCTGCGTAGCTTGCACAGCGAACTCCCTATTGCCGATACCCTTCCGGGCCAGCCGGTGCATATCAGTGTGGAATTTGCTGCACCCAGGGAGACTTGTACAGTGGCTTCAGTCTGGAGAGTCGAGGATGAGAAGGGAAAACCTTGCTACGGCCCTGAGTTCATTTTGCATGTGGTGGTTAACGTCATGGCACGTTGAGCGTCCGGTCGGATTTTTCCTTAGTCAATCCGCGCAACCACTCAACCAGCAGCTGCTCCCGAGGATCCTACAAGCTGGATCTGTCCTGATTCCTATAAACGTAAGGCTTGGATCGAATGGTTGTCTGAAATTTCTGTAAGTCATGACGCTGAGATTTTGCTGATTTTTGAGTGCTAGCTTTTGACGCTCAACCCCATCAGCAAGGATCCGCAAATGGCTGTCCCTCCAATGCCCCCAGGCGTTTCACTGCAAGACAATATCGCTCTGGCCAACAACCGCAGGATGCATCTGAAGCCTGGTTCGGCGTTCACCTATTCGTGGTTTTACTCCCAAGTCAGAGGGCGTGGCCCTTGGGACTACAAACAGAAAAGTCGTGAGTACGAGGCGTTCGGTAACTTCAACTATGGGGTGACCGGCACAGTGCTGGGAATTCCGCAGGGCGTGCTGTTGAGAGCGGCCGGTGCTGCGCAAAAGGCTGCCGGGACGTCACGAGCAGAGTTTGGTGACTGGTGGGGTGATGCACCGTATGGCGATGATCAGAGCGACCAGCATTGGATCAAGGAGGGTATCGAATATGCCAGAGCTCAAGGGTATTAAGTGGCCGGTCCAGGGGTTGCTCATCGGGCTGTTGGTGGTGTGTCTCGCGCACTTGGGCATGGGTTGGTTGATGAGCCCAGGTACACCGGAGTTAGATGAGGTAGTACTCAAATACTCCTTGGGCAACGGCTCCTCTATCTACGGCGCACGAGACAGCCAAGGCGGCGCGACGGTGGGTTTTTCCTACAGGTATTACGTCCATACGGATCTGGAGAATGATCAGGAAATACTCACGACATTGACGTCGGCACATCCCTTCCTGAGAACCAAAGAGCCTACTGTGCAAGTGAGTGAACAGAATGGAATGCTTCGATTGGATGTTCGGGGGCGAGTGTATGAGTACAGCAGCTATGTCCTCGAAGGCCCTGAAAGTGTCGAGGTGGTGATGTGGCGAGGGAGCGCTTTTTTCTTGAGGTGAGTGGCCAGCCTTCGGATTTTTCCTGCAAGATTTTAGGCCGTGCATGAACTTGTCGCGCTCAGCCCGTGCGCCTAGTCTTCGTCCCGTCATTGCGAAAAACGGTGACACGGACGTGCAAGTCCGGTTACATGTCGGCGCACCAACGCCCATAGCCACTCAACGGGCGTTTTTTATGCCTGCTGTATTTATTATGGCGGCTGTGCGTAGGAGGTCCTTCGGGGTCTGCCGGGGTCCGATATGCCCGGTCTTGCACACCTGCGCACAGCTGCACCTTAATTCGCGTGCAAGCGGAAGAGGGCAGTCTCCATCACATATCGGAGCCGCAAATCATGGTCAAACCTACACCCAATCCACCCGCAAGCCTCTTCACCGTAAACCCCCACCAAAACACCGAAACCCTGCTGGTCAACGCCAGCGAAACCCTGTCCTCCCTCAACGCACTCACCTGCAACCTGGCCTTCGACCTGGACACTTCCCAGCGCGCCATCATGCTCGGGATTCAGCAAATGGCCGAGTTGGGGCAATTATTGGTGGATAGAGCGCTGGAGCAGGTCAGCCCTTCTGCGCAAGAGGTCCCAAACAGGGGTTGATCAGTCCCTGTTTGGGACCGCTATCTCACAGACACCACTGAGCAAATGTGGGAGGGGGCAAGTCCCCTCCCACATTTTGACCTTCACTTGGCTCGGGTCAGCGTTTGCTGATGCTCCATTACTCCAGCCGTAACGATCCGCCGCTAAGCTTGATTGATGGCCCCCTGAATCACTCCTAAGGTACAGCCCACGACAGCAAACCCGTGGAGCGACCATGACAACAACAATAAACCCCGACTCGCGCTGGACGCGGCGGCGCGACGAGAAGCAGCGGCGGCTCGGGCTGGTCAAGAAGTACGCAGACGGGGCCGTGCTGCCCAGCGACAAGATCGTCGAGGCCCTTGAAGCGCTGATCCTCCCCGGCGACCGTGTCGTACTGGAGGGCAACAACCAGAAACAAGCCGACTTCCTCTCGCGCTCCCTCGCCAAGGCCGACCCCGCCAAGCTCCACGATTTGCACATGATCATGCCCAGCATCGGGCGTTCCGAGCACTTGGACCTGTTTGAAAAGGGCATCGCCCGCAAGCTGGATTTCTCCTTCGCCGGCACCCAATCCCTGCGCATCAGCCAGTTGCTCGAAGACGGCCTGCTGGAAATCGGCGCGATCCACACCTACATCGAGCTGTATGCGCGACTGGTGGTGGACCTGATCCCCAACGTGGTGCTCTCCGCCGGTTTCATGGCCGACCGCGCCGGCAATATCTACACCGGCGCCAGCACCGAAGACACCCCGGCGCTGATCGAACCCGCCGCGTTCAGCGACGGCATTGTCATCGTGCAGGTCAACCAGTTGGTGGATGACGTCACCGATTTGCCCCGCGTCGACATCCCGGCAAGCTGGGTGGATTTTGTGGTGGTGGCCGACAAGCCGTTCTACATCGAGCCGCTGTTCACCCGCGACCCGCGCCACATCAAGCCAGTCCACGTGCTGATGGCGATGATGGCGATCCGTGGCATCTACGAAAAACACAATGTGCAGTCGCTCAACCATGGCATCGGCTTCAACACCGCCGCCATTGAGCTGATCCTGCCCACCTACGGCGAATCCCTGGGCCTCAAAGGCAAGATCTGCCGCAACTGGACCCTCAACCCGCACCCGACGCTGATCCCCGCCATCGAAAGCGGTTGGGTGCAAAGCGTGCATTGCTTCGGCACCGAACTGGGCATGGAAAACTACATCGCCGCCCGCCCGGACGTGTTCTTCACTGGCCGCGATGGCTCGATGCGTTCCAACCGCATGTTCTGCCAACTCGCCGGCCAATACGCGGTGGACCTGTTTATCGGCGCCACCCTGCAAGTGGATGGCGACGGCCACTCCAGCACCGTAACCCGTGGCCGCCTCGCTGGCTTTGGCGGCGCGCCGAACATGGGCCATGACCCACGTGGCCGTCGTCACGGCACTCCGGCGTGGTTGGATATGCGTCACGACGATGCGCCCGAGGCCTTGTTGGAGCGCGGCAAAAAACTCGTGGTGCAAATGGTCGAGACATTCCAGGAGGGTGGCAAACCCACCTTCGTCAACACCCTGGATGCCGTGGAAGTGGCACGCAAAAGCGGCATGCCCCTGGCGCCGATCATGATCTACGGCGACGACGTCACCCACCTGCTTACCGAAGAAGGCATCGCCTACCTGTACAAAGCGCGGTCCCTGGAAGAGCGCCAGGCGATGATCGCCGCCGTCGCCGGGGTAACCGCCATCGGCCTGCGCCACAACCCCAAGGACACTGCGCGTATGCGCCGCGAGGGCCTGATCGCCTTGCCTGAAGATCTGGGCATCCGCCGTACCGACGCCACCCGCGAGCTGTTGGCCGCCAAGAGCGTGGCCGATCTGGTGGACTGGTCCGGTGGCCTGTACAACCCGCCCGCCAAATTCAGGAGCTGGTAAATGCGCGCTCTTAAACTGCACGAACTCAGCCTTGCGGATCGCCTGGCGGACCTGGCCGTCGATGCATTGATCGATGAAGCGGACCTGTCCCCCAAGCCTGCCTTGGTGGACCGTCGCGGCAACGGTGCCCACAGCGATTTGCACTTGGGGCTGATGCACGCCTCGGCGCTGTCGTTGTGGCCGATGTTCAAGGAAATGGTCGAAGCCGCGATTGAAATCGGTGAGGTCGGCTTGCCGCTGCGTGAAGCGCTCGGGCGAATCGGCCGTGAAGGTGAGCAAGCGATGCTGATCACCACCAACGGTGTAAACACCCACCGCGGCGCTATCTGGGCGCTCGGCCTGCTCACTGCTGCGGCAGCCTTGGAGCCCCGCGCCATAACGCTGACTGCCGCCAGACTCGCCCTGCTCAACGACCGCTACGCCCCACAATCGCGGAGCCACGGTGCCGAGGTCGCGCAACGCTACGGCGCACGTGGTGCCCGTGAAGAAGCACAGCTCGGCTTCCCCTCGGTGATGCAACGCGGCCTGCCGCAACTGCACAAAAGCCGCAGCCAAAACGCCGGCGAACAGAACGCACGCCTCGACGCCTTGCTGGCGATCATGACCGAGCTGGCCGACACCTGCGTGCTCTACCGCGCCGGCACCGAAGGCTTGCAGGCCATGCAGCAGGGCGCCCAGGCGGTGCTCGATGCGGGCGGCAGCGCAAGCCTTGCTGGCCGCCGCCAACTGCACGAACTCGACCACCAATTGCTGGCCCTGAATGCCTCCCCCGGTGGTGCCGCCGACCTGTTGGCCGCCTGCCTGTTTATCGACCGCCTCGACGGAGCGTTGTGATGGAAACCTTATCCTTTGAGTTCCCCGCCGGGCAGCCGCCAAAAGGTCGTGCGCTGGTGGGTTGCGTCGGCTCCGGCGACCTGGAAGTCCTGCTGGAGCCTGGCATGGCGGGCACGCTGACCATCCAGGTACAGACGTCGGTGAATGGTGCTCAGCAACGCTGGCAGCACTTATTCGAGCGCATCTTTCAGGAGCAGACGCCGCCTGCCCTGAAGATTGATATCCACGATTTCGGCGCCACACCCGGCGTGGTGCGCTTGCGCCTGGAGCAGGGTTTCGAGGAGATCGGCCATGATTGACTTAGCCAAGCACAGCTTCGTTGAACTGGGCGCTCGGCAGCGGGCCAAGGCCTTGCTGGACGCCGGCACGTTCCGCGAATTGATCGACCCGTTCCAACGGGTCATGTCGCCCTGGCTCAGCCGCCAGGGCGTGGTGCCCCAGGCTGACGACGGCGTGATCATCGCCAAGGGCAGCATCGATGGCTTACCGGTGGTGATCGCCGCCATCGAAGGCAATTTCCAGGGCGGCAGCCTGGGTGAGGTCGGCGGCGCAAAAATCGCCGGCGCGCTGGAGCTCGCAGCCGAGGACAACCGCAAGGGCATTGCGACCCGCGCCGTATTACTGCTGGAAACCGGCGGCGTGCGCTTGCAGGAGGCCAACCTGGGCCTGGCTGCGATTGCCGATATCCACGCGGCGATTGTCGACCTGCGCCAATACCAACCGGTGATCGGTGTGGTGGCGGGCAGCGTTGGCTGTTTTGGCGGCATGTCCATTGCCGCCGGATTGTGCAGCTATCTGGTGGTGACCCGCGAAGCGCGCCTGGGCCTCAACGGCCCGCAAGTGATCGAGCAGGAAGCCGGGCTGGAGGAGTACGACTCCCGTGACCGTCCGTTTATCTGGAGCCTTACCGGCGGCGAGCAGCGCTTCAACAGCGGTCTCGCCGACCGTTATGTGGCCGACGATGTGACGCAGATCCAACAGACCGTCATCGCGTTGCTGCACACAGGCTTGCCGGCTCAACAGCGCAGCCAGCAGGCCGATTGGTATCTGGCACGGTTGGCCGAATTGGACGCGGCAGCGCAAATCGACCCGGCGACGGTTCGCGATCTGTATCAGGGAGAACGCTCATGAGAGGTTTGCAGTGGTTCAACGCATTGAGCGCCGGCGCCGCAGCTGTCGACGGGTTGCCGGCTTCGCTGAAAGTCGCTGACGGCCCATTAGGTCGTTTTATTGCCGTGGTCACGGATGAGCAAAACCGCTTCCCCCGGGCCCGTAATGGCGAAGTCGGCCTGCTGGAAGGCTGGGGGTTGGCCAAGGCCGTGGATGAAGCCATCGCTCGCGGCGACAAGCGTCCCATCATCGCTATCGTCGATGTGCCGAGCCAAGCCTATGGCCGTCGCGAAGAAGCCCTGGGCATCCATCAAGCCCTGGCCGCCGCCGCCGACAGCTACGCCCGTGCCCGGTTGGCCGGCACCCGGTGATCGCGCTGCTGGTGGGCAAGGCCATGTCCGGTGCTTTCCTCGCTCATGGCTACCAGGCCAATCGCCTGATCGCCCTGCGCGACCCCGGTGTGATGGTGCACGCCATGGGCAAGGCCTCGGCGGCGCGGGTGACCCTGCGCAGCGTCGAAGAGCTGGAAGCGTTGGCCGCCAGCGTGCCGCCCATGGCCTATGACATCGACAGTTACGCCAGCCTTGGGTTGTTGTGGGAAACCTTGACGGTCAGCCAGATCGAACAGCCCACCGTCGACGATGTGGCGCGGGTCAGCGAATGCCTGGTGAGTGCGATCAAGGACATCAGCACGTCCGATTTGAGCGGACGCCTCGGCGCCACCAATCGTGCCGCTTCCAGCCACGTGCGCCAACTGTTGCGCGAGCAATGGTGAACGCCCACGACCTGCTCTGGGGCATGACCCCGGCGCACCTGCCCGCCGACGCACCGGGCTGGGCGGTGGACTCGATCAGCGCCGGTCACCCGGTGGTGGTGCGTCGTGCCCTTGCCGAGGCGGGCCAGGTGGCGATCGGTGTACGTGGGTGTTTGCGCGAACAGCGGTTTGCCGCCGTGATGCCGATGGCGGCAGTGCGTCGGCGTGTGTTGCCGGAGGCGTTGCGTGCCGTGATCTCGACCCGGGATTTACCCGCGTTGCAGGCATTGCAGCAGGTACGCCCGGTGCTGGGCCAGGCAAGCTGGGGCGTCAGTGGCAGTGCGGGGTTTGAGTTGGCGAGCGGCATCGAAGCCCTGCATGCGATGAGTGACCTGGATTTGATCCTGCGCGCACCTGAGCCGCTGGATCGCAACCAAGCGCGGGCGCTGCTGGTGCGATTGGACAAGGCGGTGTGCAGCGTCGACCTGCAACTGCAAACCCCATTCGGCGCCGTCGCCTTGCGTGAATGGGCCGGGCCGTCACGCCGCGTGCTGCTCAAAACCGCCAGCGGTGCGCACCTTGTACTCGACCCCTGGCAGGCCGTGGCATGAGCAGCCTGCTGGTGTTTCCGGGGCAGGGCGCCCAGCGCACGGGCATGCTCCAGGCGTTGCCGGCCGAGATCCTGGCCGAGGCCAGCGATGCCTTGGGCGAAGACGTGCGCCGGCTCGACTGCGCGCAAGCCTTGGCCAGTACCCGCGCCGTGCAACTGTGCCTGTTGATCGCCGGCGTGGCGCACGCTCGCCGTCTGCAACACACCCCGGATTATGTGGCCGGCCTGTCCATCGGTGCCTATCCGGCAGCGGTGATCGCCGGCGCGCTGGCGTTTGCCGATGCGGTCAGGTTGGTCAGCCTGCGTGGTGAGCTGATGCAACAGGCTTATCCACAAGGGTATGGCATGACGGCTTTGATAGGCCCGGAGTTATCCACCGTCGAAACCTTGCTGGCTGAGATCCACAGCCCGCAAACCCCGGTGTATCTGGCCAATATCAATGCCGACAACCAGACCGTCATCGCCGGCAGTGATGCCGCCATGAAGCGCGTTGCCGAGCGCATCAAGGGTAATGGCGTCGCCAAGCGCCTGGCCGTCAGCGTGCCGTCCCATTGCGCATTGCTGGAGCAACCGGCCCAGGCACTGGCGCAGGCATTCGTTGCACTCACGGCACCGCGTATCACCTATTTGAGCAGCACCCGTGCGCGGCCGATCCACAATCCCGAGCAACTGCGCGACGACCTGGCCTTCAACATGTGCCGCGTTGTCGACTGGCGCGGCACCGTGCAAAGCGCCTATGAGCGCGGCGTGCGCCTGCAAATCGAATTGCCGCCGGGCGCCGTGCTCACCGGTCTGTCACGCCGCGTATTCGAACAAGGTACGGTGATCGCCTGCGAAGGCGCGCGCCTGGACACGTTGCAGGCCCTGCTGCAAGAGGAGGAGCGCCGCCACCGATAAAGCACCACCCAAGGCTTTCGAAGCACAAAAACAACAATTTCGATCGAGCACTTTGAGGACAACAACAATGATTATCTACGGTGTGGCATTGCTGGCGATCTGCACGCTTGCGGGCGTGATCATGGGCGACATGCTCGGCGTGTTGCTGGGCGTCAAATCCAACGTGGGCGGGGTGGGCATCGCGATGATCCTGCTGATCTGCGCCCGGTTGTGGATGCAAAAACGCGGCGGCATGACCAAAGACTGCGAGATGGGCGTCGGCTTCTGGGGCGCCATGTACATCCCGGTGGTGGTGGCGATGGCGGCGCAACAAAACGTGGTTACCGCCTTGCATGGCGGCCCCGTCGCGGTGCTCGCGGCCATCGGCTCGGTGGTGGTGTGCGGTTGCACCATCGCGTTGATCAGTCGGACTCACAAGGGCGAGCCTCTGCCCGCCGAAGAGCCGCTGATCGTTCCAGCGGGAGGTCGCTGATATGTGGGATCTCATCGAAAAAGGCTTGGAACATAACGGCCTGGTCACCGCCTTCGCTTTCGTGGGCGTGGTGATGTGGATTTCCGTGGTGCTGTCCAAGCGCCTCACCTTCGGGCGCATTCACGGTTCGGCGATCGCCATCGTGATTGGCCTGGTGCTGGCCTGGGTCGGCGGCACGATTACCGGCGGACAAAAAGGCCTGGCCGACCTGGCGCTGTTCTCCGGCATTGGCTTGATGGGCGGTGCGATGCTGCGTGACTTCGCCATCGTCGCCACGGCGTTCGAAGTGCAGGCCACCGAAGCGCGCAAAGCCGGGATGATCGGGGTGATTGCGCTGTTGCTGGGCACCATCCTGCCGTTCATCGTCGGCGCGAGCATGGCCTGGGTATTTGGCTATCGCGATGCCGTCAGCATGACCACCATCGGTGCGGGCGCTGTGACCTACATCGTCGGCCCGGTGACCGGAGCGGCAATTGGTGCGACCTCGGACGTGATGGCGCTGTCGATTGCCACCGGGTTGATCAAGGCGATCCTGGTGATGGTCGGCACGCCTGTGGCGGCGCGCTGGATGGGCCTGGATAACCCGCGTTCGGCAATGGTGTTTGGTGGGTTGGCCGGGACGGTGAGCGGTGTGACCGCGGGCCTGGCGGCGACGGACCGGCGGTTGGTGCCGTATGGTGCGTTGACAGCGACGTTCCATACCGGGCTTGGGTGTTTGCTGGGGCCTTCGTTGCTGTACTTCATTGTTCGTGGGTTGGTTGGCTAGCTTCGGTGGGGGCTGGTTTGGCCTCATCGGGGGCAAGCCTCCTCCCACATTTGAAATGCGGTCGAAATGTGGGAGGGGGCTTGCCCCCGATAGCGGTCTCAGGCCTGCCGATTGGCATACATCCGGCACTCCGCCAACAGCGCCAGCAAATTCGGGTCACGTTCCTTGGCCTTCAAGAACACCACGCCAATCTGCTGCTGCAACCGATACCTGGGTTGCAGCGGTATCAGCTTCACGCGGTTTTCATACACCGCCGCGATCCGCCCCGGCAGCAACGCATAACCCACCCCCGAACTGACCATGCTCAACAGCGTGAAGATGTCATTGACCTGCATCGCCACTTTCGGCTCGAACCCCGCTTGCTTGAACACCCGGTTGCCATCCTGGTGAGTGGCGAAGCCCTGGGTGAGGGTGATGAAGGTAGCGTCGCGCACGTCGGCCAGGTCGATATCGTGCTCACGGTCGAAGGGTGAATCGGCCGGGGTGGCGAGGAAGATGTCATCGGAGAACAGCGCGATCTGTTCGCAGTCGGGGTCGTTGGCGTGTTCGTCGAGGGAGATCAGGATCGCGTCCACTTCCATGTTCTTGAGCTTGTAGAGCAGGTCGAAGTTGGAGCCCAGGATCAGGTCGATGTTGAGCTCGCTGCGGCGGATCTTCAGGCCCATGATCAGTTGCGGCACGGTTTTGACCGTCAGCGAATACAACGAGCCCAGCTTGAAGCGCTCGGCGGAGAACCCGGCGGCTTCGCGGGTCAGGCGCACGCTGTCGACCACATCGGCCACCAGTTTCTGTGCGCGTTCTTCGAGCACGTAGGCGCTTTCCAGCGGTGTGAGGTTGCGCCCTTCGTGTTTGAACAGCGGGCAGCGCAGGGCGTTTTCCAGGGAGTGGATGGCGCGGTGCACGCTGACGTTGCTGGTTTGCAGCTCGGCGGCGGCGCGGGCCAGGTTGCCGGTGCGCATGAACGCCAGGAAGATTTCGAGCTTTTTGAGGGTGAATTCTTCGTCGATCAGCATGGCCGTGGGCTCTTGTTCGAATGCCCCCGATTGTGCCCGCAAAACTGCGCGGCGTCGCTGGAACGTCATGCGGCGCTTGCACTCTTAAGCCCAAGGCGGGAGGCTTGCCTCCAGCCGTCAACGGTTACAGGAGGTCGGTAACACATGTACCACGGGGAACGATTCAACGCCTGGAGCCATTTGCTCGGTGCAGTCGCGGCGTGTATTGGCGCCGTGTGGATGTTGGTGGTGGCAAGCCTCGATGGCAGCCCCTGGAAGATCGTCAGCGTGGCGATTTATGGCTTTACGCTGATGGTGCTGTACAGCGCGTCGACCGTGTACCACAGCGTGCGCGGGCGGCGAAAAGAGATCATGCAGAAGGTCGATCACTTTTCGATCTACCTGTTGATCGCCGGCAGTTACACGCCGTTTTGCCTGGTGACGCTAAGAGGCCCGTGGGGCTGGACGCTGTTCGGCATTGTGTGGGGGTTGGCGGTGATTGGCATTTTGCAGGAGATCAAGCCGCGCTCCGAGGCGCGGATCCTCTCGATTGTCATCTACGCCGTGATGGGCTGGATTGTGCTGGTGGCGGTCAAGCCGCTGATCGCCGCGTTGGGCACCGCTGGGTTTACCTGGCTGGCGTCGGGCGGGGTGTTGTACACCGTCGGCATTATCTTTTTTGCCCTGGAGGACCGCCTGCGCCACTCCCATGGGATCTGGCATCTGTTTGTGATCGGCGGCAGCCTGCTGCATTTCGTGGCGATCATGCGCTACGTGCTATAGGCGTTCCAGCAACTCACAGGCGCGGTGGCTGAAGATCTCCAACAGCTTGGCCAACATATGCGGGGGCGGCTCATTGGCGCGGGTCAGGGCGTACAGGGTGATCGGCAGCGGCGGCGTGAGAGGGCGGATGCAGGTAGTGGCCGTCGAGGCGCCCAATGCGGTGAAGGGGTCGATCACGGTCAACCCCGCGCCGGACTCGACCATCGCCCGCGCCAGTGAATAGGTTTGCACCGAGATCGTCACCCGTGGCGCCGGTTCGACACTCTCCAGGTAGCTGTCGAGTTTGGCTGCCAGCGGGTCGGCGCTGGATAACCCAATCAGCGGCGCGCCGGCCAGGTCGGCCAATGGCAAGGGCTGATGCAGTTCAGCGTCCGGCCAATAGCCTTTGGACGCCAACGCCACCAGCACGCCGTTGGCCAGCACTTGGGTGGTCAACCCCGGATGGCCGGAGAAGCTGAGCGTCAGCGCCAGGTCAATCTCGCGCATCAACAGCTTTTGCACCAGTTCGCGGCTATGGTCGCTGGACAGCTCGCAGGCCATGTCCGGGTAACCGCGTTTCCATTCCAGAATCGCCGGGGGCAGCAGCGATAGCGCCAGCGCGGGGATGGCACCGATGCGCACGCTTTGTCCCGGCGCACGGCGCAAGCTCTTGGCCAGGCGCCGCACCCCTTGCAGGCTCGCGGTGACTTTCTCCACTTCAGTCTCCAGCGCCAGGGCTTCCGGCGTGGGCTGCAACTTGCCGCGCACGCGCAGGAACAGGGGGAAACCCAGTTGCAATTCGGCGTGCTGCAAGACTTTGGTCACCGCAGGTTGCGACACGTGCAGCAGTTGCGCGGCGGCGCTGACGGAGCCGGTCTGGCGGATCGCCTGGAAGATCTCGATATGACGCAAGCGCATGGCAAGTCCATAACCTTTGTTTATAGGTGGCCCATCTTTATTCATTGTCGGTGGCCTGTCACCTGGGCCTACGCTTGAAACCTCTTGATTCGGGCGGGTGGCAGCGATGGTGTGCATCATTGGCGGTGGAGTGATCGGTTTGGCCAGCGCCTACGCGTTGGTACGCGCAGGCCATGAGGTGACAGTGATAGACGCCCGCGACAGCCTGGGCAGCGAGACCAGTTTCGCCAACGGCGGGCAGTTGTCCTACCGTTATGTGGCGCCGTTGGCCGACGCCGGTGTGCCGCTGCAAGCGATTGGCTGGCTGTTGCGCGGTGATTCGCCATTGAAGCTGCGCCCGCGCCTGGACCCGCAACAGTGGCGCTGGATGGCCGCGTTTATTGGCGCCTGCCGGGGCTCGGTGAACACGCGTAATACTGCCCACTTGCTGCGCCTGGCCTGCTTGAGCCAGAACACCCTGCAACAATGGCGTGTCGACGACCGCCTGGGCGACTTCGATTGGCGGCGCAACGGCAAGCTGGTGACGTTTCGCAATGCCGACACGTTTGAGCGTGCGCGCAGCAAGGTCACCGATGTCCTGCAGCAACAGGTGCTGTCCACGCTGGACTGCGCCCGCCTGGAACCTGCACTGGCCCACGCGGCGCAGGGCTTTGTCGGCGGTATCTACACGCCGAATGAGGAAGTGGCGGACTGTCATGCCTTCTGCCAACGGCTGGCGGCGCGACTTGAAGCGTCGGGGCGCTGTACCTTTGTGTTGGGGCGCAAGGTGACCGGGATTCGTCACGCCGACGGTGCCGTCACGGCCGTCGAGTTGGGCGATGACGTGATGCCGGTCCGGCAACTGGTGTTGGCGGCCGGGCATCGCAGCGCCGAGTTGGGGTTGCCGGGCCTGTCACTGCCGCTGTATCCGCTCAAGGGCTACAGCCTGAGCGTGCCGATTGGCCCGCAGCACCAGGCGCCGAATGTGAGCATCACCGACTACGACCGCAAGATTGTCTACGCACGTATCGGCGAGCAACTGCGAGTGGCGGCGATGGTGGACATCGTTGGGTTTGACGCCGGGCTTGAGCCCAAACGACTGGCGCTGATGAAACGCCAGGCTGTCGAGACATTTCCTACAGCAGGTGACTACGACCATGGGGTGGAATGGGCCGGCATGCGCCCCGCCACGCCTACCGGTGTGCCGCTGATCGGCGCCAGCGTTTATCGCAACCTGTGGCTGAACCTGGGCCATGGCGCGCTGGGCTTTACCCTGGCTTGCGGCAGCGGCCAACTGTTGGCCGAATTGATTGGCCGGCACGCGCCTTCCATTGATATGCAGGGCCTGACGCCCCGCGCCGCTTGAGGATGCAACCATGACCATTGATCGAATCAGCAGCAATGAGCGTCTTTCGGGTGCCGTGACCTTCAAGGACCTGGTGTTCCTGTCCGGCCAGGTGCCGGGCGACGGTCAGGACGTGGCAACACAAACCCGCGAAGTGCTGGCGAAGATCGACGGGCTGCTGGCCCAGGCGGGCAGCGACAAGGACAATCTGCTCAATGCGACTATTTACCTGAAAGACATCGGCACCGGTTTTGCGCCGATGAACGAGGTGTGGTCGGCGTGGCTGTCGCCGGGGATGGCGCCCACGCGCACCACCCTGCAGGCAGAGCTGGCACGGCCGAGTGTGCTGGTGGAAATCAGCGTCATCGCTGTACGTAAATAACCAACGGAGCATAACAATGAAAAAAATCCTGTTGACCGGCTGTACATTGGGGCTGTTATTTGGGGCTCAGGTTCAGGCCAATGAACCGGCGCTGGCCGGCACGTTGAACAAGATCGCCAACGCCAAGTCCATCACCCTGGGCTATCGCGATGCGTCGGTGCCGTTTTCCTATGTGGGGGATCACAGCGGCAAGCCCATGGGCTATTCGGTGGACCTGGCGAGCAAGATTGTCGAGCGCATCCAGCAGAAAACCGGAGTGGCGGATCTGAAGGTGAAGTACAACCTGGTGACGTCCCAGACCCGAATCCCGCTGGTGCAGAACGGCACCGTCGACCTGGAATGCGGCTCCACCGGCGTGACCGCCGAGCGGCAGAAACAGGTGGCGTTTTCCTACGGGTTTATCTACGTGAAAGGCCAGTTGCTGACGGCTAAAGACAGTGGCATCAAAGGCTTCACCGACCTTGCGGGCAAGAACGTGGTGACCACCGCCGGCACCACCAACGAACGTTTTCTGAAGAGCTACAACGCCGAGCACAAAACCAATATGTTCGTGATCAGCGCCAAGGATCACGGCGAGGCGTTCAAGATGCTGGAGACGGGCCGCGCAGTGGCGTTCTATATGGACGACGCGCTGCTCTACGGCGAACGCGCCAAAGCCAAGGACCCGCACAATTGGGTCGTGGTGGGCGAGGAGCAGTCGCGGGAGATCTACAGCTGCATGGTGCGCAAGGACGATCCGCAGTTTCTCGCGGTGGTCAACGACACCTTGGGTGAGTTGTACCGCAGCGGCGAGATCAATGGGATTTACCAGCGCTGGTTTGAACAGCCGATTCCGCCCAAGGGCCTGAATCTGGAGTTCCCGATGACCAGTGAGTTGAAGGCGATTATTGCCAAGCCGGTCAGCGACCCGGTCGAGTAAGACTGGGTGATCCAATCCAGACGTGGGAGGGGGCAAGCTCCCTCCCACATTTTTGATTGGGTGGGCAAAGTGGCTTAGAAGTCGCCCCAGAGTTGTTGGGCGACGGCCAATGCGACGACGGGCGCGGTCTCGGTGCGCAGCACCCGCGGGCCCAGGCGCGCTGCATGGAAGCCGGCACCTTGGGCGGTATCGACTTCATGGTCGGTCAAGCCGCCTTCCGGCCCGATCAGGAAGGCCAGGCTCGACGGCTTGGCATGGCTGATCATCGGCTCGGCCACCGGGTGCAACACCAGCTTGAGGTCGGCTTCGGCCTGTTTCAGCCAGTCCGCCAGCAATAGCGGCGGGTGAATCACCGGCACCGTAGAACGCCCGCATTGCTCGCACGCACTGATCGCCACCTGGCGCCAGTGCAGCAGGCGCTTGTCGGCGCGTTCGTCCTTGAGGCGCACTTCGCAGCGGTCGCTGAAAATCGGTGTGATTTCGTTGACCCCCAGTTCAGTGGCTTTCTGGATCGCCCAATCCATGCGCTCGCCTCGGGACAGGCCCTGGCCGAGATGGATGTGCAGCGGTGATTCAGTCTGCCCAGTGAAGCGTTCGGTGAGGTTTACGGTGACGCGTTTTTTCCCGACCTCCAGCAACGTGCCGCGAAACTCCTGGCCGGAGCCGTCGAACAATTGCACGGCGTCGCCGTCGACCATGCGCAGCACGCGGCTGATGTAATGCGCCTGGGCTTCGGGCAGTTCATGGTCACCGAGGCTCAGCGGGGTGTCGGTGAAAAAGCGGGACAGTCTCATGTCTGTTCTCTGAAGAATTTAGGTAGGAGCCATCAGCCCGGGTCGCGAAAGCCTGGGTGGAAGTCTTTTGGCACGGCGACGCTGACCTTGCTGTTGGTCGCGATATCGATGCCTTCGCTGGCAACGGTGGCGAGGAAGTCGATCTGCTCCGGCGTAATCACGTACGGCGGCAGGAAATACACCACGCTACCCAATGGGCGCAGCAGCGCACCGCGTTCCAGGGCGTGTTCGAACACCTTCAAGCCACGGCGTTCCTGCCACGGATAGGCGGTCTTGGTGGCCTTGTCCTGGACCATTTCGATGGCCAATACCATGCCGGTCTGGCGCACTTCCGACACATGGGGGTGATCGACCAGGTGGGCAGTGGAGGTGGCCATGCGCTGGGCCAGGGCCTTGTTGTTTTCGATGACGTTGTCTTCTTCGAAAATATCCAGGGTCGCCAGGGCCGCCGCGCACGCCAGCGGGTTGCCGGTGTAGCTGTGGGAGTGCAGGAAGGCGCGCAGGGTCGGGTAGTCATCGTAGAACGCGTCGTAGACATCATCCGTGGTGACCACGGCCGCCAGCGGCAGGTAGCCACCCGTCAGGGCCTTGGACAGGCACAGGAAGTCCGGGCGGATGCCGGCCTGCTCACAGGCGAACATCGTGCCCGTACGGCCGAAGCCTACGGCGATTTCATCGTGGATCAGGTGCACGCCGTAGCGGTCGCAGGCTTCACGCAGCAGCTTGAGGTACACCGGGTGGTACATACGCATGCCGCCGGCGCCCTGGATCAGCGGCTCGACAATCACGGCGGCGACGGTGGCGTGGTTGTCCGCGAGGGTCTGTTCCATGGCCAGGAACATGTTGCGCGAGTGCTCTTCCCAGCTCATGCCTTCGGGACGCAGGTAGCAGTCCGGGCTTGGCACCTTGATGGTGTCGAGCAGCAGCGCCTTGTAGGTCTCGGTAAACAGCGGCACGTCGCCCACCGACATCGCCGCGATGGTTTCGCCGTGGTAGCTGTTGGTCAGGGTGACGAAGCGCTTTTTGTCCGGCAGGCCGCGGTTGAGCCAATAGTGAAAGCTCATCTTCAAGGCGACTTCAATGCACGACGAACCATTGTCGGCGTAGAAGCAGCGGGTCAGGCCTTCGGGCGTCATCGCCACCAGGCGCTCGGAGAGTTCAATCACCGGCTGGTGGCTGAAGCCGGCGAGGATCACGTGTTCCAACTGATCGACCTGGTCCTTGATGCGCTGGTTGATGCGCGGGTTGGCGTGGCCGAACACGTTGACCCACCAGGAGCTGACGGCGTCGAGGTAGCGCTTGCCTTCGAAGTCTTCCAGCCAGACGCCTTCACCGCGTTTGATCGGGATCAGCGGCAGTTGCTGGTGGTCTTTCATCTGGGTGCAGGGATGCCACAGCACGGCGAGGTCGCGTTGCATCCACTGGTTGTTCAAGCCCATCGGTGATCTCCTCGAAGCGGTCCTGCGAGCGGCGCAGGCGAAACAATCGCGCAAGCCTATGCAATGGTGGCCTGGGTCACAAGCCATTGTCGGGAATTCGGAGTAAACACAGGACGGACTGTCACGTTTCTTAGGAATAGTCCTTAATCCTTGGTTAACCTATTGTGCATACGCTCCAGATCGGATTTCTCGATATTTCAAAGCGAAATTTTCCGCTTTAATTCGATAGGTAAAACGCTAGTCTTGGGCGCAGCTCTTACGGGATTAAGTACATGCAGCTACGTAACTCTCCAGCCCGGTACGGCTGGGTCAGTATGATTTTGCACTGGGGCGTAGCCCTGGTTGTATTCGGTCTGTTCGCCCTGGGCTTGTGGATGGTCGGGCTCGACTACTACAGCGCCTGGCGCAAAGATGCGCCGGACCTGCACAAGAGCATTGGCATCACGCTGTTTGCCATTATGTTGGTGCGGATCATCTGGCGCCTGCTCAGCCCGCCACCACCGCCGTTGGCCAGCTACAGCCGCCTGACCCGCCTCGGCGCTGCGTTTGGCCATGGGTTCCTCTATCTCGGGCTGTTTGCCGTGATGATTGCCGGTTACCTGATTTCCACCGCTGATGGTGTCGGTATCCCGGTATTTGGTCTGTTTGAAATCCCTGCCGTGGTTTCCGGTCTACCGGACCAGGCAGACAACGCAGGCCTGGTGCATCTGTACCTGGCCTGGGTGCTCGTGGTCTTCGCTGGCTTACATGGCGTGGCTGCGTTGAAACACCACTTTATCGATCGTGATGCGACCCTCACGCGAATGCTGGGGCGCAAAGCCTGATGTTCAACCTCGACTCACAAGGAATATAAAGCATGTTGAAAAAGACACTCGCTGCTCTGGCACTCGGTACTGCTCTGCTGTCTGCCGGTCAGGTGATGGCCGCTGACTACAAAATCGACAAGGAAGGCCAGCACGCCTTCATCGACTGGAAAATCAGCCACCTGGGCTACAGCTTCATCCACGGTACGTTCAAGGACTGGGATGGCTCGTTCAGCTGGGATGCCGCCAAGCCTGAAGCCAGCAAAATCGCCGTCGACGTGAAAACCGCCAGCCTGTGGTCCAACCACGCTGAACGTGACAAGCACATCGCCAGCAAGGACTTCCTGGACGTTGCCAAGTTTGCTGACGCCAAGTTCGTGTCTACCGCTGTTAAATCCACCGGCGACAAAACCGCTGACGTGACCGGCGACCTGACCTTCCACGGCGTGACCAAGCCTGTGACCTTCAAGGCTACCTTCAACGGTGAAGGCAAGGATCCATGGGGTGGCGAGCGTGCCGGCTTCAACGCCAAGACCACGCTGAACCTGAATGACTTCGGCATCAAAGGCCCAGGCCCGTCGTCGCAGACTGTTGACCTGGACATCTCGCTGGAAGGCGTCAAGCAGAAGTAATTTCTGCCCACAGCAGGGCTCATTGGTTTTTGCTGAGCCCAAAAAAATGCCCCCGTCTCGAAAGAGGCGGGGCATTTTTTATGGGGCTTTAAAACTCAGCGGTTGCGGGTCAGCAGCGCTGGTTTTTCACCACGAGGGCGGCCTGGCAGTTGATCCAACTGCTCAGGTGTCGGGAAGCGGTCAGCTTTCGACTCCTTGTGGATGATCTTCGGCGCCGGGCCACCACGCGGGTTTTGCACGGCTGGCTCGGACGAACGAGGCTGGTCGTCACGGGCTGGTCGGCGGTTGTTGCTGCGCGAGTCTTCACGACGGGCCTGGCCGTCACGCGGTGCACCGCTACGCGGACCGCTGCGCTTGGCAGGTGGAGTGCCGGTGGTGCCGCCGCTGCTGTTGCGCGGACCGTTTTGGCGAGCGCCCTGTGGCTGGCCGCCACGGGGTGCGCCAGTGCCTGCGCCCTGTGCTGGAGCACCTGGACGACGACCACGGCCTTGGGCCGGTTTGGCCTGGGGCACGTAGTCAACGCGGTTACCGAAGTTGTCCACGTCGTCGTCGAGGAACTCGTCCGGGGCACGGTCGGCGGTAGCGCGGGGCGGCTGGCTCGGCTGACGCTGTTCGCGGGCCGGGGTCCCTTCGCGGGGTTTCTGTTCGCGGGCTGGGCGTTCGCCACGGCCGTTGGTGGGCGCTTTTTCCTTGCCGCCTTTGTCTTTGCCTTTGTCACGACGACCACCGCCGCCACCGCCGCCGTTCGGGCCATCGCCCTTCGGACCGCGTGGGTTGCGTGGGTTACGCACGTCCGGACGTTCGCGCACTTCAGGCTTCTCGGCCTCTACGGCGCTGGCATCGAAGCCCATCAGGTCGCCGTCGGCGATTTTCTGCTTGGTCATGCGTTCGATGCTTTTCAGCAGTTTTTCTTCGTCCGGTGCTACCAGGGAAATGGCTTCACCCGAACGACCGGCACGGCCAGTACGGCCGATACGGTGCACATAGTCTTCGTCGACGTTTGGCAGCTCGAAGTTGACCACGTGTGGCAACTGGTCGATATCCAGGCCGCGTGCGGCGATATCGGTTGCTACCAGGATACGTACGCTGCCGGCCTTGAAGTCGGCCAGGGCTTTGGTGCGCGCATTCTGGCTCTTGTTGCCGTGGATGGCGACGGCAGTGAGGCCGTGCTTGTCCAGGTATTCAGCCAGACGGTTGGCACCGTGCTTGGTACGGGTGAACACCAGCACCTGTTCCCACGCGCCGTGGGTGATCAGGTGGGCCAGCAGCGAGCGCTTGTGGCTGGCGGCCAGGCGGAACACGCGTTGCTCGATACGCTCGACCGTGGTGTTCGGTGGCGTGACTTCGATGCGTTCCGGGTTGTGCAGCAGCTTGCCAGCCAGGGCGGTGATGTCCTGGGAGAACGTTGCCGAGAACAGCAGGTTCTGACGTTTGGCCGGCAGGCGGGCGAGGACTTTTTTCACGTCATGGACAAAGCCCATGTCGAGCATGCGGTCGGCTTCGTCCAGCACGAGGATTTCCACGTGGGACAAATCGACGCTGCCTTGGCCGCACAAGTCGAGCAAGCGACCAGGGCAAGCCACCAGCACGTCAACACCACGGGACATGGCCTGAACCTGTGGGTTCATGCCGACGCCGCCGAAGATGCAGGCGCTGACGAACTTCAAGTCGCGGGCATACAGCTTGAAGCTGTCGTGCACTTGGGCGGCGAGTTCGCGGGTAGGGGTCAGGACCAGTACGCGCGGTTGGCGCGGGCCGTGACGCTGGGATTTGTCCGGGTGACCATTGGGAAACAACCGCTCCAGAATCGGGAGGGCGAAGCCGCCGGTTTTACCAGTACCTGTCTGAGCCGCAACCATCAGGTCGCGACCTTGCAACACGGCGGGAATGGCCCGCTGTTGCACCGGAGTAGGCTCGGTATAGCCCGCTGCCTCGATGGCGCGGACTAAAGCCTCGGAGAGACCGAGGGAAGCAAAGGACATGAGTAATCCTGTTTTAGTTAGGGCTTGGCCCAAAGGGATAATCTTGCCGGGCGTGAATGGCGCTTAGGGGAGCGCAATCCCGTCCGGTCCTGCTGCGTCTGGCGGGCACTCCACCGGCTCGCGCGGGCTGGAAAGCTGCGCAGTAGCGGGGTTGGGTGCCTTTTTCAAGACCTCAGCGGCCGGGCGTAAGCCTGGCGGGAAGGCCGGAGTATAACAGAGCAATCACGGCGCGCCGCTTTCCTGCTGCTCAACGGCGTGTCCGGATGCCGTAATCGCTTGGATTCCACCATATTTGGCGCTCAATTGCGTGTAGGCCGGCTCCTGTTTGAAGCGTTTGAGCTCGGCGGCAAAACGTTGCACCAGCAGGTCCATGCCCGCGCCACGGCGTACGGCGAGGTATTGCTGCTGGCGGCTGACCACCACGGGGGCCTGGCTGACTTTGTCTTCCAGGCCCAGTGCCTTGATCAGGTGCTGGCCACCCGGCGGTCGGTGATCAACAGGTCGATGCGCCCCAGCAGCAATTTGCCGAAGTTGGCTTCATGGCTGGGGGCCGGCTCGCGGTTGAATTCGGTGGAGTCGATGAAGGGCGAACCGTACAGGTAGCCTGGCGACGTGCCGACCGTGAGGCCGCGCAGGTCGTCAAGGCTTTGGACCGGATGCGGGCGTTCGTTGGCGTAGAACATTACGAACTCCACTTCCGACAGGGGTTCGCTGGGGTACAGCAACAGGGCGTCGCGGTCGTGGCTGTGGAAAATATCCAGGGCGCCGTCAGCATGACCTTGATCAAGCATGGCCAGGCAACGCTTCCAGGGCAGGAACTGCCACTGCACCTCGACCCCCAGGCGCTGGAACACGATCACCGTGGTTTCGTAGTCCAGCCCGTGCATGGCGCCGTGTTCCTCATAGACGTAAGGTGCCCACGGCTCGGTGACAATACGCAATTTCTCGCCGTAAGCGGCCAGGCTCAGGCAAGTAAAAAATGCAGCGGTCAACAACTTCAGAATGACGGGCATACCCTGAGGTTACGACGCCCGTGCGCTAAAGAGAAGCTCTGGCGCAAGCTTCTGCGGGCGCCGCTATTTAGTGGGCGAGGTCATCAGGTGTTCGTAGATGGCTGCACGTCGCTCGCCGAGAATCAGCCGCACCACAGGGTTGGCGAACCAATGTTCGAGTTGGTGTGCGTCGACCGGGCATTTCTGGCGTTCTTCCTGGTTCTGCAGCGCCTTGTCCCACCAAACCGGGCCACAGGCTTGGTCGAATTCATTTTCGTGCTCGTAGCAGCCGTAGAGAATCTCGCGGATGAACTGCTGCTTGCGCTTGGGCAACGCCAGGGTGATCAGCTTGTACATCAAGCGTTGCAGGCGTGGCGGACGGGGCAGGTGCGCGGAGACCTTGCGTGTATCGGCCAGGGCCTGGGCGCAGAGCGGGTCGGCGGCGTGCTTGGTAACCCACGCCTTGACCTTGGCCCGGAACAACTGCTTGCGGCTCCAGTAGTGATGGATGAGGTCGGGGCACTGGCGCACGTCGAGTGTGCGGTAAGCGGCCACCGACAGGCAGAACTCTTCCAGGGTGTAGGCGCCGCGGGCCATGGGGAACAGTTCGTCCATCAGCTCGATCGAGCGATCCAGAATGTGCGCGTCTTGCCGGGTCAGCCCCATGACGCCGGAGTTGAGCAGCCACATCTCGTCGTCGGCCAGGCCTTTGTCGGCCAAGTGTTTGGCCAGGACTTCATACAGCACGCTTTCGTGGTTATCGCCGTACTTGGCGTGAAAGGCATTGCAGAGCACGGTGCCAGGCGCGACGCGTTCGAACAGCGCCATGGGCGAGTCGTGGAAAAACGTGTCGGTGTCGATCAGCAGCGCCAGTTCAGCCGTTTCCAGCACCTGGCGCAACAGCACATGTTTGGTGCGGAAGTGGTAGCCGTGGGGCTCGCTCCAGCGCTGGCGCGTAGCGTCGTCCAATACATGGACCTGCACCGGCAGGCCACGGTAGGGCGCCGGATTGTCGCTGAAGACCTGGATATCCAACGGCATGTCCTGGGGGCCGCCCAGGTGAGAAAGGGCACTGGCGATACTGAATACGGCTTCCTGATGGTAGGTCTCGGCGCCGAATACCAGGTAAATCAGCTGCGGGCGGGGAGTCGGGGACGCTGTATTCATTTACTGCTGGTTTCCTTTCCGAGGATATATAGACAAAAAAAGCCCCCGTAATAACGAGGGCCGGGTACTGCTATTAAACTGGCCTAGCGTGGCAGTTTAAGGTTGTTCCAGATAGCAAGGCTCGGCTCAGCCTGGTTCAGGGTATAGAAGTGCAACCCTGGTGCGCCACCTTGTAACAAACGCTCACACATTTCGCTGATGACCTGCTCGCCGAACGCCTGGATGCTCTTGACGTCGTCGCCGTAGGCTTCCAGTTGCTTGCGCACCCAGCGTGGGATCTCGGCGCCGCAGGCGTCGGAGAAACGTGCCAGCTTGCTGTAGTTGGTGATCGGCATGATGCCCGGCACGATTGGGATATTCACGCCCATGGCCCGTACACGCTCGACGAAGTAGAAGTAGCTGTCGGCGTTGAAGAAGTACTGGGTGATCGCGCTATTGGCGCCGGCGTTGGCCTTGCGCACGAAATTTTGCAGATCGTCCTCGAAATTGCGCGCTTGAGGATGCATCTCCGGGTAAGCCGCCACTTCGATATGGAAGTGATCGCCGCTTTCTTCGCGGATGAAGCTCACCAGGTCATTGGCGTAGCGCAGCTCACCGCTGGCCATACCCATGCCGGAGGGCAGGTCGCCACGCAGGGCGACAATGCGCTGGATGCCGGCAGCCTTGTATTGGGTCAGCAGGCCGCGCAGGTCGTCCTTGCTGTCGCCCACGCACGACAAGTGCGGAGCGGCGGGAACTTTGACTTCGCTTTCCAGCTGCAACACGGTGTTGATCGTGCGATCACGTGTCGAGCCGCCGGCGCCGTAGGTGCAGGAGAAGAAGTCAGGGTTGTAGCTGGCCAACTGCTTGGCAGTCGCCATCAGTTTTTCATGCCCAGCATCGGTCTTGGTCGGGAAGAACTCGAAGCTGTAGCGACGGTCTTGGGACATGGTCATACCCTTGGAAGCTCATAATTGCGCAATGTGTACACCGTCGATGTGGGAGGGGGCTTGCCCCCGATAGCGGAGTGTCAGTTAGCAAATATATCGACTGACCTACCGCCATCGGGGGCAAGCCCCTCCCACATTTACGCCCGCCCCCACAGGGGGGGCAGGCAGCAGGCATATCAGTAGCGGTAAGCGTGCGGCTTGAACGGACCTTCAACGGTCACGCCGATGTAGTCGGCCTGAGTCTTGGTCAGTTGAGTCACCACGCCGCCGAAGCCGCGGACCATTTCCAGGGCCACTTCTTCGTCGAGTTTCTTCGGCAGTACTTCCACGGTCAGGCGCTCGGCTTTCTGGGCGGGCGACAGGTCGGCGTATTTCTGGCCGAACAGGAAGATCTGGGCCAGGACCTGGTTGGCGAACGAGCCATCCATGATGCGGCTTGGGTGGCCAGTGGCGTTACCCAGGTTAACCAGACGGCCTTCAGCCAGCAGGATCAGGTAGTCGTCGTTCTGCGGGTCGAAATCGCCAGCACCGGTACGGTGAACCTTGTGCACCTGTGGCTTCACTTCTTCCCAAGCCCAGTTCTTGCGCATGAAAGCGGTGTCGATTTCGTTGTCAAAGTGGCCGATATTGCAGACAACGGCGCGCTTCTTCAGGGCTTTGAGCATGTTAGCGTCGCAAACATTCACGTTGCCGGTGGTGGTCACGATCAGGTCGATCTTGCCCAGCAGGGCCTTGTCGATGCTCGCTTCGGTGCCGTCGTTCTGGCCGTCGATGAACGGCGAAACCACTTCGAAACCGTCCATGCACGCTTGCATGGCGCAGATCGGGTCAACTTCGGAAACCTTGACGATCATGCCTTCCTGACGCAGGGATTGGGACGAACCCTTGCCCACGTCGCCGTAGCCGATCACCAGGGCTTGCTTGCCCGACAGCAGGTGGTCGGTGCCGCGCTTGATGGCGTCGTTCAGGCTGTGACGGCAGCCGTACTTGTTGTCGTTCTTGCTCTTGGTCACCGAGTCATTGACGTTGATGGCCGGGATTTTCAGCTCGCCCTTGGCCAGCATGTCCAGCAGGCGGTGTACGCCGGTGGTGGTTTCCTCGGTGACGCCGTGGACGCGGTCCAGGATCGCCGGGTATTTCTTGTGCAGCAGCTCGGTCAGGTCGCCGCCGTCGTCGAGGATCATGTTGGCATCCCAAGGCGCGCCATCTTTGAGGATGGTTTGCTCCAGGCACCACTCGTACTCTTCTTCGGTCTCGCCTTTCCAGGCGTAAACCGCGATACCGGCAGCAGCGATCGCAGCGGCGGCCTGGTCTTGAGTCGAGAAGATGTTGCAGGACGACCAACGCACTTCGGCACCCAGGGCAACCAGGGTTTCGATCAGTACGGCAGTCTGAATGGTCATGTGGATGCAGCCGAGAATCTTCGCGCCCTTGAGCGGTTGCTCGCCGGCGTACTTGCGACGCAGGCCCATCAGGGCTGGCATCTCGGATTCGGCGATAAAGGTTTCGCGACGGCCCCAGGCGGCGAGGGACATGTCGGCGACTTTGTAGTCGGTGAAATCTGCAGGCGTGTTGACAGCGCTCATGAAGAGCCTCCATTCGTAGTGTGCGAATGGGCGCCGTTGTGCGTTTAGTATCAGGCCAGGGGAATCAGGCCGGACAACGCCCCATCCGAGCCTGACAGGTTGAACCTGCTGCAGCGCCCCTCGGACAGGTGGCGGGAGAACGGTAGTAGCCGTTCGAAATCGGGGGCGATTATAACGGTCTTTGAGCGACTAGTGGCAAGCTACAAGCTACAAGCGGCAAGTAAAAGCAAATCGGCTTTTAACTTGCAGCTTATAGCTTAAAACTTGAAGCTGGGGGCCATACCCCAATCCTCCAAACACCTCACCCCCGGAGCCCCCCATGAACTTCCACACCCGCAAATGGGTAAAACCCGAAGACCTCAACCCCAACGGCACCCTGTTCGGCGGCAGCCTGCTGCGCTGGATCGACGAAGAAGCAGCCATCTACGCCATCGTCCAACTGGGCAACCAGCGGGTGGTGACCAAATACATTTCCGAAATCAACTTCGTCAGCGCGTCGCGCCAGGGCGACATTATCGAGTTGGGTATCACCGCCACCGAGTTCGGCCGCACCTCCATCACGCTGACCTGTGAAGTGCGCAACAAGATCACCCGCAAAAGCATCCTCACCGTGGAAAAAATGGTCTTCGTCAATCTCGGTGAAGACGGCCTGCCGGCCCCTCACGGCCGTACAGAGATCAAGTACGTGAAAGACCAGTTCCAGGATGGCAGCCTGAGTGAATAACGCGGCAGCGGTTGGATTTTCTTTACCGGATCATTCTGTCTGGATCTTTGCGTAGCGTTCCCGTCACTCAGTCTCACACCCTGCAGTGAGAGACTTGCATATGAAAGTGTCCGGTCCGGTTTATCAGGTTCAGCCGGCGTTGCCTTACCCTTTGGACCCAAGCAGTAGCACCTCGTTGGTCGAGGGTTTAGGGCCACGTAAGTTGAGCCTCTATCGCGACAGCAGTGGCGCAGTGGAGGTGGTTTTGTCACCGCCTGCGCCTGGACACCTGGTGCTCAGCGGTGGCGGTGCCAAAGGTGTTGCCTTTTCCGGGATGACGCAGGCGCTTGAAGATGTCGGGAAAATGCAGGGTATCAAGGTGGTTTCCGGCTCATCCGCAGGGGCAATCTCCGGCGTGTTACTTGCCAGCGGCATGGGGGGCAAGGCTTTCGATACCCTCTCGGATCGCATCGACCTGCCTGGGTTGCTCAACAGCCACGACCCGGTGACGGCCCGGCTGCAAGACGCCAGTTCAAGCCTTGGCAAACTCGCCAGGCATCTGCCTGGCCCGGTCGGCAATATTTCCCAGCTTTTATTGACCATGATGCCGCGCCTGCAGACCGAGGCGCCCCAGTTGGTGGAGATGATGCGCAATGAGTCGCGCAAATCAATTCTCGCCCATATCGCTGACACACCCAGGGCCACCCGGTCAGCCGAACTCATGAAGATTGCCGACCGGCTCAGTGCCGGAGGGGCGCCGACCTTTCGTGATCTTGAGGTGTTGAACCGCGCTATCCCGGCAATCAAGCAACTCAACATCACCGGTACAGCTATGTTCGACGGTCGCCCACAGTTGGTGGTGTTCAACGCCAACCTGACCCCGGACATGGACATCGCCCGCGCTGCGCATATCTCGGGTTCGTTGCCGGTGCTGTTCAAGAGTCCGATGGAGCAGGGTCACGCATTTCAGGAGGGGGCAGAAGTTACGGCCTTTCGCGATGGTGGGTTGCTCCTCAATACCCCAGCTCCCAATATCTTTGACCGTTCATCGCCAGAGAGCACCTTGAACAGAGACGAGCCCCTGATCGTCCAATTCGAATCCGAAAAGCCTGCAACGCCGCAAAAAAGCGGTGGTTTTTTCAGTCATCTGGTCGACACCTTTACCGATACGCCGCACACGGCGGCCCAGGCTTATCAAGATGACCGGCTCAAGGCACTTGCTGATCAGACCGTGACGTTGCCGCTGAACACCACAAAAGGTGACTTCCGCGGCCTGCTCAATGGCACCGTCAACTTCACCATGACCCCTGAACAGAAAGATTATCTGCAGGCGCTGGCGCGTCAAACGGTAGCGGCCCATCTGGAAAGGCGGGACACAACACGTGAGCATTATCAGTTCGCCTCATTGGAAAGCGCGCTGTTGGCGATGGATGATGAATTCATTACCCGTGTCCAGGGTCACTTGGAGAATGATCCGGCTGCCGTAGCCGTACTGAAGTTTCGCGAGGATGCTTGCGAGGCGTTGGGGGGCCTGGACGGTGCGATTACGGATGCCAATCAATCTTCAGGAGCGCTTGCGCTCACGCCCAAGTTGGCATCGGCGCTACGTAATCTGGACGCACTTGCTCGTCGGCCCGAACAAGTCGAGTGGCTGGGGCGGCGCCTTAATGCGGGTGGGCAGCGTAATTTCCAGCAGCTTTTGCAGATGAGCGCCAAGCAGGCGTCGGTTAAAACGCCAACCTCCAAGGTCATGACCAGTGCCATTGCCGAAATGCAGAGGCGCGATATTGCGGTGAAGGCTGAGAACTTCACCCGTGAGGTCATTTACCCATCGCAGTACCGCCCGGGCCAACCCGATGCCAACGTCAAGTTGTTGCAAGCGGCGGCGCTTGACTTGGCCAAGGCGACCACGCCGGCAGCATTCAACCGCGTGCTTGACGGTATTGTCCAAAACTACGGAGCACGCAATAAACCCTGGAGTGAACCGGTCAATTCCACCACTGTGGAACAGGCCAGGGCCTGGCGCATTCCGGTTTAGTGACCTGGCCACTGAACAGCCATCGCTGGGACGTGTCGTAGCTACAGGCACCCCTTGGACTCTGGACCATCATGGCCATACACGAAGACGGCAAAACTCCCAACCTGTCGCAGGAAGAGCAGCAGGATGTGGACAAGAACCAGCCACCCCGTGCAGCGGTGCTGCATGAAATCATCCGCACCCAGGGGGACCAGGAACTGGAGCGCAGTGTGGCCGCCTTGTGGTGGTCGGCATTGGCCGCCGGGTTGACCATGGGCCTGTCGCTGATGGCCATGGGTCTGCTCAATTCACGCCTGCCCGAGGGTGAAGCATTCAAGGTGATTGCCAGCTTCGGCTACTGTGCGGGCTTTCTGGCGGTGATTCTTGCGCGCCAGCAACTGTTCACCGAAAACACGCTTACCGCCGTGCTGCCGGTCATGAGCAAGCCAACGCTGGCCAATGCCGGGCGTCTGCTTCGGCTGTGGTCAGTGGTGCTGGTCGGCAACCTCTGCGGCACCCTGTTGGTGGCCTATGTGATGCTGCACCTGCCGATCTTCGATACCAAGACCGACATGGCCTTCCTGGAGATCGGGCGCAAGATCATGGAAAACGACCCCGGCCAGATGTTCGCCAAGGGCATCGTCTCCGGCTGGATGATCGCCACTATGGTGTGGATGATTCCATCGATGGAAAGCGCCAAGATGTGGATCATTATCCTGATCACGTATCTGATGGCGCTGGGGGATTTCACCCATATCGTGGTGGGTTCGGCAGAAGTGTCTTATCTGGTGTTTGCCGGCGAGCTGCCGTGGAAGGATTTCTGGCTGGTGTTTGCCGGCCCGACACTGGCCGGCAACATCATCGGGGGCAGCTTTATCTTTGCCTTGATCAGCCATGCGCAGATTCGCAGCGAAGGCAGTCTGCCGGGCAAGAAGGCTGCGGACCCAAGGCATCCGCAGCCTATCGACCAGGATCAGTGAGCGTCAGGCGTGGCCTGGGGCTCGTCCCGGGTCACGCGCTTGACCAGCTTGCCGATGCTCAACCCCTGCAACAGTATCGAGGACAGCACCACGATGTAGGTGATGCTCAGCAGCAAGTCGCGCTCCGGGCCCAGTGGCAGGGCCAACGCCAATGCCACCGAAACCCCGCCGCGCAAGCCGCCCCAGGTCAGGATACGAATGGTGCCGCGGGGCACCGTGCGCCAGCGGCGCAGCAGCAGGATCGCCGGGGCCACGGTCAGCAGGCGCGAAAGCAGGATCGCCACTGCGAGCAAACTGGCCGCAAACACGTGCAGCCAGTTGAACGGCAACAGCAGCAGTTCCATGCCGATCAGCGCAAACAGCAAGGCGTTGAGCATGTCGTCGAGCAATTCCCAGAAACCGTCCAGGTAGCGCCGGGTCATGTCGTTCATCGCCAGCTTGCGCCCCAGGTTGCCGATGATCAGCCCGGCCACCACCATCGCAATCGGTGCAGAGACGTGCAGCTCTGTGGCCATCGCCGAGCCGCCGATCACCAGGGCCAGGGTCAGCATGACTTCGATCTGGTGTTGTTCGATGCTCTTGATCATCAGGTACACCAGGTAGCCGATCAGCCCGCCGAACACCACGCCGCCAACCGCTTCATGGACGAACAGCATGGCGGTGGCGCCCACGGTAGGCGTCTCGCCCAATTGCGCGATACCCAGCAGGACGGTAAAGACCACCACCGCCGTGCCGTCGTTGAACAGTGACTCGCCGACGATGGTGGTTTTAAGCGGTTTCGACGCATTGGCAGTACGCAGCACACCCAACACCGCAATCGGGTCGGTGGGCGAGATCAACGCGCCGAACAGGAGGCAGTAGAGGAAACTCACGTGCCAGCCGAACAGGGCAAAGATGTAGTACGCCAGGCTGCCGATCACTACCGTGGCGATCAGCACGCCGAAGGTTGCCAGCAGGCCGATGGGCCAGCGGTAGCTGCGCAGGTCGCTGAGGTTGACGTGCAAGGCACCGGCGAACAGCAGGAACGACAGCATCCAGTTCATCAGCAAGTCGCCGAAGTCGATCTGGCCGATCAGTTGCTGGATACGCTCCTCAAGGCCGGGGTAGCCGAGCACGCTCAGGCCTTGCAGGATCAGGGAAAACAGCAGGGCCGTGACCATGACGCCGATGGTGGGCGGCAGGCCGATAAAGCGGAAGTTCACATAGGTGAGCAGGGTGGTGAGGCAAATGAAGGCGGCGACAAGTTCAAGCATCCGGGGTCCTTGGAGTGGGAGGAAGATCAGTGATGAGTGGGGGGATGGACCGCAGCAGCGGTGTGAGGTTGCACGGCGCCCGATAGAACCTTTTGGTGCGCGGCGGCTCTTAGCGGGTAAGTGCGGTTTGGTATGTTTAGTGCTAAAACTCTAATCGCTGTTTAAAACTACAAAAGGAATGAGTGATGACGGTCGCTTTCTGGTGTGTGTTGATCGCAATTTTTCTGCCTTACCTGTGTACAGGTGTGGCCAAGTTCAGCCAGGGCAAGTTCGGGCCTCGGCAGAATCACGACCCGCGTGCTTTCCTGGACACCCTGCAAGGGGTTGCCAAGCGTGCCCACAGTGCGCAACTCAACGGCTTTGAAGTCACCCCGGCGTTTGCGGCGGCGGTGATAATCGCGCATCTGGCCGGTACGGCCGAGTTGGTGACCATCAATGTGTTGGCCGTGCTGTTTATCACCAGCCGCCTGCTGTACATCATTTGCTACCTGGCCGACTGGGCAATAATGCGTTCGGTGGTGTGGACTGTGGGCATGGCGTTGATTGCGAGTTTCTTCTTTGTCTCGATCTAGGGCCTGACATGCACCCATTGGGGAGCGGGTTGGTTGTGGTGAGCGGGCCCCATTCACCACAGAAGCCCGCTCATCACAATAAGCCTCGTTTCACCGTTGGTTGTCAGCGTCTGTCAGGTTCCACTCGGTGCATCCGGGACCTGTGGCAACGCCGCGCCCTTGGGCCACAACATCCAGATTTGCCCTTGCTGCTTCATATTCCCGGCCAGTTCCCCCGCCGCATCGCCGGTGCCCCAGAACAAGTCCGCACGCACTTCGCCAGTGATTGCACCTCCCGTATCCTGCGCCGCAACCGGACGTGCCAACGGCGTGCCGTCAGGCTTGGTGGTCGACAGCCACAACAAGCTGCCCAGCGGAATCACCTTGCGATCCACCGCCACGCTGTAGCCGGCGGTCAACGGCACATTCAGCGAGCCACGCGGGCCTTCGTTGCTGTCGGGGCGGGCGCTGAAGAACACGTAGCTGGGGTTGCTTGCCAGCAACTCCGGGATTCGCTCCGGGTGCGCCTTGGCCCAGGCACTGATGGCGCCCATGGTCACGTCTTCTTTCTTCAACTCGCCCTGCTCCACCAGCCAGCGGCCGATAGGGCGGTAGGGGTAGCCGTTCTGGTCGCCGTAACCGACGCGCAGTTGACGCCCGTCTTTGAGTTGAATGCGCCCCGAGCCCTGGATCTGCAGGAATTGCAGGTCCATCGGCTGGGTCAACCAGGCAATCGGCTTGGCGCTGGAGCCTTGGCCGTTGATGGCGCTGGCATCGTCGTAAGGCTTGAGCACGCGGCCTTCCAGGCGACCGCGCAGACGCTTGCCCTTGAGTTCCGGGTAGATGCTTTCCAGGTTGACGATGATCAGGTCATCCGGCACGCCATACACCGGCACATGGGCGGTGGCGGTCTTGGTCAGGCTGCCGGGGTAGACCGGTTCGTAGTAGCCGGTGATCAAGCCGTTGGGGGTGTTGTCTGCCGAGCGCAGGCCGAACACATCCAGGCGCTCCTTGAGAAAGCCGCGCACCGCTACGGCATTGCCCGGCACGCTGGCTGCCGCCGCGCAGGTCGCGCCCCATACAGGGTCGGCCTTGAGGCGTTGGCAAGCACTGCGCCAGGATTCAAAGCCGGCCAGCAGGTCGCTGTCGGATACCGTCGGCAGCGCTTCCCAGGGGGCGCTGACGTAAGTGGCAACGGCATGGGGTTTGGCTGCTTCATCTTTAGCTGTGTCTTTACCGGTGTTCTTGCCTGCGTCGCAGCCGGCCAGCAGCGCAATCATCGGCAGAGCCCACGCCAGACGGCGGCTCCAGGGTTTCAACATGAGACTCATACACGTATTTCCTGAAACGATTGCCCGCGCCTTGGCGCTCTTGGGCAACCCTTATTATTAATAGGGCTATTGGTCTTTGCGGGCGGGGCGAGGATACTGGCCGCCGTTTCCCGTGACCCTGAGCCACCATGACTTTTAAAAAAATGACGGTTGTACTGTTGGCCTGCCTGGCAGTGTCTGCCTGCGGCGGCGTCGATCCGAATTCGCCCCTGGGCCAGCGCAAGGCGATCTTCAAGCAGATGCTCAAGACCGGCGAAGACCTGGGCGGCATGTTGCGCGGACGCATTCCGTTCGACGGCGCGAAATTCGCCGAGGGCGCGGTCAAGCTCGATGCGTTGTCCCATGAACCATGGAAGCATTTTCCGAGCGTGCGCGAGCAAGACCACACCAGCGCCAAGGATGATGTGTGGCAAAAACAGGCGCAATTCCAGCAATTGGCTCGCGACCTGCAAGCGGCCACCGGTGAGTTGGTGATCGCCAGCCAGGTGCAGCCCTACAAGGCCAGTAACCTTTCGCCGGCCGTACAGAAAGTCGAAGACGCCTGCAGTGCCTGCCATAAACAGTTTCGTGACCACTGACCGGTTTTACTGGTCGAGTTCTTCCACGGCGTCCTGCAGTTCCTTGCGGGACTCGGCGAGTTTGTCCTTACGTTTGTTGATCTTCTCTGAGTCGCCTTTTTTCATCGCCTTGTCGAGGTCGGCCTGACGGCGGCTGACCTCGTGCTTGGCGTCGAGCACCTTGTTTTCCCGCTCTTTCCTCAACGAGGCATCGGTGCAGTTGGCGGTGACTTCGCTCAAGGCTTTTTCCAGGCCGGCCTGTTGGGCGCTGTTGCCGTGGGCCTTGGCTTGTTCGATCTGGGTGCTGATGGCTTGGCGCTTGGCGGCGCAGCCGGTGAGTTGGGGGGCTTCTTCAGCGGCCAGCAGTGGCGTGGCCATGAAGCTTGCGACGGTCAGCAGGGCAAAAGGGGCGAGGAATTTCATGTGGAGCTCCAGGGTCGCAAAGTGCAGGGTGAATTCTGCGGTGGTTTAAGGGTGGCTGGGTGGGGTTTAAAACCCGTCTATTCCGGCCACGCGTAGTGTTTCAGCCAAAGCCAGTACCTGTGGATCGCGGAAAAAAGCGCTCAGTTGCGCTGCTCGCCCCGGACCTATCCCATCGATGGCCAACCAGGCCTGGGTATCTCTGGCGACCAGCGTCTGCCAGTTACCCTCCAGGTTGCTGCGGGCCGCAGGCGGCACACCCAAGGCTTTGAGCCATTGTGCAAAGGGTCGTTGCCGAGCGCTGTGAACGCTGTCGAGCAGTCGCGCGCGGCTGCGTTCACCCAAGCCATCAATGTTAGCAAGCTCTGCCGTATCCAGGGTTAACCAATCGAGAAAGCCTGCGATTAGACCGGCCTGGATCAATATGTTCCATGTCTCGCGGCCCATGTGCGGCAGCGCCAGGCCCTGGTTGCCGCTCAGCCAGGTCAGGCGTGCGAGCAGCTGTTCTTCGCAGCCTGGGTCCAGTTGCCAGCAACTCAGGGCGTGAAAGTCCTTCGGGTCGGGTACTGGGAGGTCGATCCGCGTGGTATTGCGCAGGATCACCTGGTCCAGTCGGGGGATCACTTGGCCCGCCAGGCTGATGGACACTTGGTCGCCAGGGCGAATATCCAGCGCCTGCCAGCGTTTCAACGAGCCTGCGCTGACGCGGCTGATCTGCCGGTCGTCCAGCCGCACCGGCTCCAGTTCCAGAATCGGCGTGATGCGCCCCGTGCGTCCGATCTTGAACTGCACCTTGCGGACCAGGGCCAACGCCTTGGAAGCGGGGTACTTCCAGGCGACAGCCCAATAGGGTGCGCTGACTTGCCAGCGCTTGGCGGGCGCCCGTGATGCCTGGTGCAACACCACGCCGTCGCTGGCGAAGGGCAGTGGGTGGGTGTACCAATAGGTGCGCCAGTGCGCGGCTTCGGTGATCGTCCGGACGGGTTGGCTGTAGCGCTGGCTGTCGGTGAAACCCCAGTGTGCCAGTGTGTTCATGCGTTCGGTGAATACGGCTGGACCGTCCGGCCAGCCCCAGACGAACAGGCCGATGCTGGCAGCGTCGGCGTCACTCAGTTGCCGACGGTTCATTAAACCGGCCACCTTGCTGCGGGCATTGAGCCCACCAAGCGCCGATTGCACATGGTCGTCGAGGCGCCAATAGAGCTCGCCTTGCAGCACCAGGTCGATCGGCTCCGACAGTTGCTGGACAATCCCTTGGATCCTGCGGGCGGAGGCTGACCAGTCCTGGCCGAGAGTGCCATCGCCGCGGCTGATCACTTGCTTCAACCGGCCCTGACGGTACACCAGCGTCACCGCAACTCCGTCAACCTTGGGTTGGATCCACACGTCGTCTCGGGCGTCCAGCCAAGCGCCGACGGCCTGCTCATCCAGCAGTTTTTCCAGGCCGGTATGGACAACCGGATGTCGCAAGGTGCCCCTAGCGCTGGCCAGTGGGTCATCAGGTTTCGAGGTGGCTGGAGGGAAGCACTGGCGCCAATGGGACAGGCGCTGGCGGGCCTGGTCGTAGAGCTCGTCATGGACGGGGGATTGGCCGAGGCGGTGGTAGCTGTCATCCCACAGGCGGACCTGTTCGGCCAGGGTGTCGACCTGTGTCCGGGCCTCGTCGGGACAGTCTTCGGCCCATGCCAATAAGGGTAACGCGCTGAGTAACAGAGCAATCAATAAACGCATCATGAGCATCCTTGCCCGGAAAGGGTGCCCAGCCTAAATGAACCTCATGGCCACAAAAAAGCCCCGGCAGTGCGGGGCTTTTTACGGGGTGTTTCTGCTTACTTGAACAGACCGCCCAAGGCTTTGACTGCATCCGGCTTATCGGCCTTGGCCTCTTGGGTTTGCTGCTTGGCGTCGGCTTTGGCCTGGGCCTCGGAAAGTTTGTCACAACCTTTGTTGATCTGGTCTTGCGCCGCTTTGAAGGCCTTCACTTTCAAAGTGTCTTTGCTGGCTTCGGCCGCATCGATCTTGGTTTGCAGGTCTGCGGCTTGCTTTTGGCAGTCGCCGGAGTTGCCGCCACCCAGCTGGGAGGTCAGGGCGCCACTCAGTGCGCTCAGGTCCGCGGCGTGGGCCGGCAGAGCGAACAGGCTGAGCAGAAGGGCAGCAGGGGCGAGCGTGGAGATGCGCATGAAAAACCTCAATGTTCGATTGCCTGTGCACGTGTCTATCCCGGGCTGGCGCAGGGCAATATCCAAATAAGGTAGAGGGCCCGAGAGGGCGCGGATTCTAGAGGGCCATCATTGGGCCTGCAAGGTTTGGATCCAAAAAATGTGAAGGGGGTCGCGCAGGCCATAAAAAACCCCGCCGGGCGAACCCGGCAGGGCTTTCAGGTGCAACGCGTGCTTACAGGCCTGCGGCGGTGCGCAGGTCGTTGGCGCGGTCGGTTTTTTCCCAGGTGAAAGTGGTGAAGGTGTCGTCGCCGACAGTCTTCTGCGCAGGGGTACGACCGAAGTGGCCGTAGGCTGCGGTTTCCTGGTACATCGGATGCAGCAGGTCGAGCATGGTGGTGATCGCGTAAGGGCGCAGGTCGAAGATCTCACGCACCAACTTGACGATCTTGTCGTCGCTGATCTTGCCGGTGCCGAAGGTATTCAGCGAGATCGACGTAGGCTGGGCCACACCAATGGCGTAGGACACCTGAATCTCGCAACGCTCGGCCAGGCCGGCCGCAACGATGTTCTTGGCCACGTAACGACCGGCGTAGGCGGCCGAACGGTCAACCTTGGACGGGTCTTTACCGGAGAACGCGCCGCCGCCGTGACGGGCCATGCCGCCGTAGCTGTCGACGATGATCTTGCGACCGGTCAGGCCGCAGTCGCCCACCGGGCCACCGATGATGAACTGGCCAGTCGGGTTGATGTGGAACTGGGTGTCTTTGCTCAGCAGTTCGGCCGGCAGTACGTGCTTGACGATCAGTTCCATCACGCCTTCACGCAGGTCGGCGTAGGACACGTCAGGGTTGTGCTGGGTCGACAGTACGACAGCGTCGATACCCACCACCTTGCCGCCTTCGTAGCGGCAGGTCACCTGGGACTTGGCGTCCGGGCGCAGCCAAGGCAGCAGGCCGGATTTACGCGCTTCGGCCTGACGTTGCACGAGCTGGTGCGAGAAGGTGATCGGTGCTGGCATCAGCACTTCAGTTTCGTTGCTGGCGTAGCCGAACATCAGGCCTTGGTCACCGGCACCCTGGTCTTCCGGCTTGGCACGGTCGACACCCTGGTTGATGTCCGGGGACTGCTTGCCGATGATGTTCATCACACCGCAGGTCGCGCCGTCGAAGCCGACGTCGGAGCTGGTGTAGCCGATGTCGGTGATCACGTCACGGACGATCTGCTCCAGGTCAACCCAGGCGGTGGTAGTCACTTCGCCAGCGATGATCGCTACACCGGTTTTCACCAGAGTCTCGCACGCCACACGGGCGAACTTGTCTTCAGCAATGATGGCGTCCAGCACCGCATCAGAAATCTGGTCGGCGATTTTGTCCGGATGCCCTTCAGACACGGACTCGGAGGTGAAAAGGGAGTATTCGCTCATCTCGATGTTTTCCTGATATTACCGATGGTGAGTGTCGCCAGCCGGTCGCTGAAAATGGCGAACCTGGATCTGGAAACCATTACGTAAGCCTACATAGAGGCTTTCCCCGGGAACGAGCCCCGCAGCGGTGGCCCAACGGGCCAGATCGTCCTGTTCAAAACCCAACCAGAGATCACCGCAGGCCTCCCTGGCCCAATTCTGGTTGTGGCTGCATAAATCCGTAACCAACAGGCTACCGCCGGGGTGCAGCAACCCGGCCATTTGCTTTAAGGCGTCGGCGGGGGCGGCGAAATGGTGCAAGACCATGTTCAGCACCACGCAGTCGGCCTTGATCAGCGTGCCGCTCAAGGCGTCAGCCAGTTGCAGGGTCACATTGCCCAGCGATTCACGCTCGCACAGCTGTCGCGCCAGTTCGAGCATTGCCGGGCTGTTGTCCAGCGCGGTCACCTGATGAAAGCGGCGCGCCAGCTCCGGCAGAAAACCGCCATCCCCAGGCCCGACTTCCAATGCCGTCGCCTCATCACTGAAGCTCAGCTTGTCCAATAGTGCCAGCACGCTGTCGCGGTACTGCGGCAGGCCGGCGATCAGGTCTTGCTGCGCACGAAACTTCTCGGCCACCCGTGCGAAAAAATCCTGACTCGCCGCTGCGCGTTGCCCGTGGACCTGGCCGATGCGCGACTGTACGTCGGTTGCAGGCTCAGGTTGTCCACTTCTTCGAGCAGGGCGGCGTGCAGTTTGCCGCCGAGCAGGTCG
>NZ_JADDUM010000329.1 GCF_015163715.1 Pseudomonas cyclaminis | reverse complement strand
CAATGTATCAGCCAGCTTATCTGTAGCTGACCCACCGCAATCGGGGGCAAGCCCCCTCCCACATTTGGATCTTCACATGGCTTGAAGCTCAGCGTGCGCCGGGATCCGCCACCAACCGCCCTGCATCCTTGGTCAGCGCCTGCAGAAATTCCTGCTGCAACTCCGGATCATTGCGAGTCAGTTCGATCAGGCTCTGTTCCAGTTCGCTGGCTTCTTCCTCCAGGCCCAGCTCCGACAGGCGCTTGACCCGGTGCACCCACTGGCTGACTTCGTCGTCCTCCAGGTCGTCGTAGATCAGGCCGTGGGCTTCCAGCAGCTTGCCGCGCAAGGTGCTGCTGATAGCGAGGGTCGAGTCCGAATGCACGTCGTCCTGGCCATCTTCCACGCTGATCTTCAAGGTCGTGACGCGGTTCAGGTCTTGCTCGGCAAACGGGCTGTCCAGCAGGTTCAGGCGCAGCACGCCGTTGCGGTCGGTGGTCAGCTCGTGGATCTTTTTGCCGGCAGTCACCTGCACCGGGCGTTCGCTCCAGGGCAAGCTCGAATACTCCACGCGTTTATCACGCTGGACTTCATCGATACCTGCCAGATTCTGTTGCGCACGGCCGTGGGATTGCACGTTCATGAACGGGTTGAGGCCGTCCACGCCGTAGGTCAGCCAGTCGTGGGTCATGCTGGTAGGCAAGTTGCCGAGGGCGAAGATATTCGCCACGTTGGCGCCCGCGCCCGCCACAAGCGCCACCGCACCCAGGGGCATCTCATAGAGTTTGCGCCAGGGTTGGTAAGGCGTGTAGCGGTCGTAACGACGGGTGACTTCGAACTCGGTGACCTCGAAGGTCTTCTGCTCGTGAATGCGAACCCGGCGTTGCGGCAGCTCCAGCACTTTAGGGTCGCCTACATCGATCTGCAGGCTGTGGTCGAGCAACTTACGCTCGACCCGCTCCTCGTGCTCACTGCGTTGCGACATCTGGTTGGCGCAGCCGCTGACCAGCAGGGCGCCGCACAAGGCGGCGCCCCCCAGGGCTCTGGTGTTTCGCTTGAACATGACTTCTCTTGATCTGGTTTTCAGCGACGAATACGCGCCTGAAGGAAAGACAGCACGTCAGCCACCGGCAACGGTTGGGCTTCGGCTTCGGTCCGGCTCTTGTATTCCAGATTGCCATCGGCCAGGCCGCGGTCACTGACCACGATCCGGTGCGGGATGCCAATCAGTTCCATGTCGGCGAACTTGATGCCCGGGCTGGTTTTCTTGTCCCGGTCATCGAGCAACACTTCAAAACCGGCGGCCGTCAGTTCGGCATACAGTTTGTCGGTGGCTTCGCGTACTTGCTCGGTTTCATAACGCAGCGGTACCAGGGCGATCTGGAACGGCGCCAGCGCGTCGCTCCAGATGATGCCTTTCTCGTCGTTGTTCTGCTCGATGGCGGCGGCAACCACGCGGGATACGCCGATGCCGTAGCAGCCCATGTCCAGGGTGATCGGCTTGCCGTTCTCGCCCAGCACTTCGCACTTCATCGCTTTGCTGTACTTGTTGCCCAGCTGGAAAATGTGCCCGACTTCGATACCGCGCTTGATTTCCAGGGTGCCCTTGCCATCCGGGCTCGGGTCGCCAGCAACCACATTGCGCAGGTCGGCCACGGTCGGAACCGGCAGGTCACGCTCCCAGTTCACGCCGAAGTAGTGCTTGTCGTCGATGTTCGCGCCGATGCCGAAGTCGCTCATCAGCTCGACTGAACGGTCAATGATGATTGGCAGCTGCAGGTTCAGCGGGCCGAGGGAACCGGCGCCG
>NZ_JADDUM010000328.1 GCF_015163715.1 Pseudomonas cyclaminis | reverse complement strand
GGCGGCGGCCCCCCAAATCACTGTCGGATTACGGGCACACCGAGCCTGGGCGAGGTGCCGAGTGGTGGGGCAAGAGCCCTTTTGGTTACTTTTGGGGCTCTTTTCCAAAAGTGACCCGCTGTAAGAGCGGAACCCTAAGTGGCCGTTACCGCAGCAACGGATATGTACTCGGCCTGACATTCTGGTCGGCTGTCAGGCCGCCATCGGGGGCAAGCCCCCTCCCACATTTTAGTCGCAGGGCATCAGTTGGATAACCGTCGGCTCCTGATCCGTCACGGGAGCAAGCTCCCTCACCACAGGTACAGCGCTCGCCCTTAACTGACTGGCAAACAGTTTGAGCCGCGTTTACTTCAGTGGTTGTAGGCCCGCTCATTATGCTCGGCCAGGTCCAACCCCATCTCCTCCACCGACTCATGGGCACGCAACCCGACCAGGGCATTGACCACCTTGAGGATGACCCAACTGATCACAAAGCAGTACACCGTGGTCAGCAGCACACCCTTGAGCTGGGCAACTACCTGAGCGCCCATGGTCACACCTTCCACCAGGCCACCCATGGACGGTACACAGAACACGCCAGTCAACACCGCGCCGATCATCCCACCAATGCCGTGCAGGCCGAACACGTCGAGGCTGTCGTCGTAACCGAAGCGGCGCTTCAACACCGTCACGCTCAGGTAGCAGAACACCCCACAGAGCAAACCGATGGCCAACGCGCCGCCCACGCCCACGTAGGCACATGCAGGCGTAATCCCCACCAGGCCGGCCAACGCGCCGCTGGCGAGGCCGAGGGCGCTGGGCTTGCCGACCTTGAACCACTCGGTGAACATCCAGCCGAGAATCCCGGCGCAGGCGCCCAACTGAGTGTTGAGCATGACGATGCCCGAGGTGCCGCTAAGGCCGCCACCGGAGCCGATATTGAAGCCGAACCAGCCGACCCAGAGCATCGCCGCGCCGGCCATGGTCAGGCTGAGGTTATGCGCAGGCATCGGTGTGTTCTGGTAGCCCTTGCGCTTGCCGAGGATCAGGCACGCGGCGAGCGCGGCCACACCGGCGTTGATATGCACGGCGGTGCCGCCGGCAAAATCGAGCACGCCCCAGTTATGCATCAGGGCCCCCGAACCACCCCAGACCATATGCGCCACCGGGGCATAGACCAGGGTGAACCAGATGGCCATGAACAGCAGCGCCGCCGAGAATTTCATGCGTTCAGCAAAGGCGCCGGCGATCAGCGCCGGGGTGATGATCGCGAAGGTCATCTGGAAGGTCACGAACACCCCTTCTGGAATATCCCCCACCAGGCTCTCCGGGGTCATGCCCGCCAGAAAGGCGCGGCTCAAACCGCCGACAAAACTGTTGAAGGTCACCTGCCCTTCGACCATGCCGGTGGTGTCGACCACCATGCTGTAGCCGTAGATCACCCACAGCACGCCCACCAACCCGGCGATACCAAAGCACTGGGTAAACAACGAGAGCATGTTTTTCGCACGGACCAGACCGCCATAAAACAGCGCGAGCCCCGGCAAGCACATGAACAGCACCAGCACGGCGGCGGTGACCATCCAGGCGGTGCTGCCGGTGTTCAGGGTGGGGACTTCGGCGGCCTGGGCCAGAGGCACGAATGCACTGGCCGCCAATACAGCAAGAAGACGATTGACCATGTTCAAAGCTCCTGCGAAAGAAATGGGAAATGTCTGGCAGCGAGCAATTTTTATTACAGCGGCCTCTTGGTGGGCCCATCAATCAGTGGTGAGCGGGCTTGCTGGGTTGAGCTGGGTTGTTGTGGTGAGCGGGCTTGCCCCGCGCTGGGGGGCGAAGCCGCCCCAACAGGGCCTTTGGATGTGTCAGGCCAATTCGAGGTGCCTGGTTTTGGGGGTGCTTCGCACCCCAGCGCGGGGCAAGCCCGCTCACCACAGAAAGCCCGCTCACCACAACAAGCCCGCTCACCATAACAACCCAGCTCACCACAACAACCCAGTGCACCCTGACAACCCAGCTAACCCTAACAACCAGCGCACTACAGCAGGCCAGCCCCCCAACCTCAGTAACCGCTACCCGGCACCCAGTTGGTCCCCGCCAGCGGCACCCTGGCCATGGCGGCCGATTCCACGGTCAGCGCCACCAGGTCCTCGGGATCGAGGTTGTGCAGGTGCGACTTGCCGCAGGCTCGGGCCATGGTCTGCGCCTCCAGCACCATCACCCGCAGGTAGTTGGCCAGGCGCCGTCCGCCTTCCACCGGGTCAAGGCGCTTGGACAGCTCCGGGTCTTGCGTGGTGATCCCGGCCGGGTCGCGGCCGTTCTGCCAGTCGTCGTAGAAGCCAGCGGCCGAGCCGATTTTTTTCAGTTCCGCGTCCAGCCGCGGGTGGTTGTCGCCCAGGGCAATCAGCGCCGCCGTGCCGATGGCGACCGCATCCGCGCCCATCGCCATGGCCTTGGCCACGTCGGCGCCGTTGCGAATCCCGCCCGACACGATCAACTGCACCTTGCGGTGCATGCCCATTTCCTGCAAAGCCTGTACCGCTTGCGGGATGGCCGACAAAATCGGGATGCCCACATGCTCGATAAACACTTCCTGGGTCGCGGCGGTGCCGCCTTGCATGCCGTCCAGCACGATCACATCGGCACCGGCCTTGACCGCCAGCTTCACGTCGTAATACGGCCGGCTCGCGCCGATTTTCACGTAGATCGGTTTTTCCCAATCGGTAATTTCGCGCAGCTCGGCAATCTTGATCGCCAGGTCGTCGGGGCCGGTCCAGTCCGGGTGGCGGCAGGCGCTGCGCTGGTCCACGCCAATGGGCAAGGTGCGCATGCCGGCCACACGCTCGGTGACCTTCATGCCGAGCAACATGCCGCCACCGCCGGGCTTGGCGCCCTGGCCGAGGACGATTTCGATGGCGTCGGCCTTGCGCAGATCATCCGGGTTCATGCCGTAGCGTGATGGCAGGTACTGGTACACCAGGTGCTGGGATTGGCCGCGCTCTTCCGGGGTCATGCCGCCGTCACCGGTGGTGGTGCTGGTGCCGGCGATGGTCGCGCCACGGCCCAGGGCCTCCTTGGCATTGGCCGACAGCGCGCCGAAACTCATGCCGGCGATGGTCACCGGGATCTTCAGGTGGATCGGCTTCTTGGCGAAGCGGTTGCCGAGGATGACGTCGGTACCGCACTTCTCGCGATAGCCTTCCAGCGGGTAGCGCGACACGCTGGCGCCGAGCAGCAGCAAGTCATCGAAGTGCGGCAGCTTGCGCTTGGTGCCGCCGCCGCGAATGTCGTAGATGCCGGTTTCGGCGGCACGCTGGATTTCCTGGATGGTCAGGCGGTCGAAGGTGGCCGACTCGCGCAGGACCGGAGGGGTTTGTTCAGTCATGGAGGAGCTCCTGATCAGTACGCGGAGGCGTTGTCGACTTTGAAGTTGTAGAGCTGGCGGGCCGAGCCGTAGCGCTTGAAGTCCGCCGCCCGATGGGCAAAACCGGCACGATCCAGCAGTTCCTGCAGCTCGTGCAGGTGTTCACTGCGCATCTCTTTTTCGACGCAGTCCGAGCCCAGGGACTCCACCGTGCCTTTGACGTAGATATGGGTTTCATACAGCGAATCGCCCAGCGCATCGCCGGCATCGCCGCACACCACCAGGCGACCGGCCTGGCCCATGAAGCAGCTCATATGGCCGATGCTGCCGCCGACGACGATGTCGATGCCCTTCATGGAGATCCCGCAACGGCGCCCGCGTCGCCCTCGATCACCAGCAAACCACCATGGGCCGTCGCCCCGGCAGCCTGGGACGCGCTGCCTTTGACGCGCACCGAGCCCGACATCATGTTCTCGGCGCAGCCCACGCCGACATTGCCGTGCACGGTGATCGACGCCTGCTGGTTCATGCCCGCGCAGTAGTAACCGGCGTGGCCCTCGATATCGATGGACACCGGCTGGTTCACCCCGACGGCAAGGTTGTGCTTGCCGTTGGAATGGGTGACGCGCCATTCGTTGTCGAGCACCGGCGCATGCAGCGCCTGGTTGAGGTCACGCACGGTGGCGGTGGAAAGATCGATGGTTTTCATGTGTACGCTCCTTAAGCTGCTGTCTCGCGTTCCCAGATGTACAACGTGGCCGGTGCAGGCTCCCAGATACGTGCGTTCTCGATGCCCGGCAGGCTCGACAGGGCCTGGTACTCCGAGGCCATGGCCACGTAGTCGTCGGTCTCGGCGAGGATCGCCGGCTTGCACGCAATCGGGTCGCGGATCACTGCAAAGCCGTTGCGCGTGCCGATGGCGAAGGTGAAGAAGCCGTCGAGGTCTTCCAGGGAATGGTCCAGCGCTTCCTTGAGCGAATCACCCTGTTGCAGGCGCCAGGTCAGATAACCGGCGGCGACTTCGGTGTCGTTGTCGGTTTCGAAGTGAATGCCTTCGCGCTTGAGTTCCTGGCGCAGGCGGAAGTGGTTGGACAGCGAGCCGTTGTGCACCAGGCACAGGTCGGCGCCGGTGGAAAACGGATGGCTGCCTTCCATGGTCACCGCGCTTTCCGTGGCCATGCGCGTGTGGCCGATGATATGGCTGCCCTGCATGCTCGCCAGGCCGAAGCGCTGGGAAATCTCCTGGGGCAGGCCCATGCCCTTGAGGATCTCGATGCTCTGCCCGGCGCTCATGATGCGCACGCTCGGCGCCAGTTCGGCGAGAGCCAGGCGCACCGGGGCTTCGTCGGCGTGAATTTTCAATACCGCGGCGCTGGCGTTCTGGAACCAGTCCAGGGAACAGCCAAGGCGCCCTTCCAGCTCGCCCATCAAGGCTTTCCAATCGAAAGCTTCAGTAGTGGCTTGCAGGGTCAGCTTGACCCAGCCATCGGCGACTTCATCGCCATAGATGGCAAAACCGGCGCTGTCCGGGCCACGGTCGGTCATGGCTTGCAGCATGGGTTCAAACAACTTGCCGAGCTGGGGTTCCAGCCGGGGATTTTTCAGGTACAGGCCTACGATTCCACACATAACAAGTCTCCGTCACACGGTGTCAGAAAAATTCGGTGTAGCGCTGGATTTCCCAGTCGCTCACATGGCGGCTGTATTCCACCCATTCCATGCGCTTGAGCTTGATGAATTCACCCACGATCTGCGGGCCGAGCACTTCGGCGAAGAGCGGGTCGGCTTCCAGCGCGTCGCAGGCTTCCTTGAGGGATTGCGGCAGGGTCTTGATGCCGCGCTCGGCGATCTGTTCGAGGTTCAGGCTGTAGAGGTTTTCGTTGCAGACGTGGTCGATTTCCAACTGACGATCAATGCCGTCCAGGCCTGCGGCGATGATCGCGGCGCTGACCAGATACGGGTTGCAACCGGCATCCGGCAGACGGAATTCCAGGCGGCCATACGGCACGCGCACCATGGCCGAGCGGTTGTTGGCGCCAAACGCGATAAAGGCCGGCGCCCAGGTGGCGCCGGACAACGAGTTGCCGACCACCAGGCGCTTGTAGGAGTTGACCGTGGGTGCAGCGAACGCACACAGCGCCGGGCCATGGGCGAGCAAGCCGGCAGCAAAGTGATAGGCCAGTTTCGACAGGCCCATGCCGCTCGGGTCGCTGGCGTCATGGAACAGGTTTTTGTTCTCGGCGCTGCTGATCGACAGGTGAAAGTGCATGCCGTTGCCGGCGCGTTTCGGGTCGGGCTTGGGCATGAAGGAACAAATCATGCCCAGGTCATTGGCGATCTCCCCGGCGGCCATGCGGAAGAAGGTGAAGCGGTCGGCGGAGGTCAGCGCGTCGCTGTAGGTGTAATTGATTTCGAACTGGCCGTTGGCGTCCTCGTGGTCGATTTGGTAGACCTCGAAATCCACCGCTTGCAGGGCTTCAGTCAGGCGCTCAAGGAACACCCGTGAGCGGGACAGGCCCTTGTAGTCGTAGCAAGGCTTGTCAAGGTTGTCGCTGGGATCCACCAGTTGCAGCCTGCCCTGCTCGTCGCGGCGCATCAGGTTGAACTCGGGTTCCAGGCCGGTGTTCAGCGTCCAGCCCTTGTCTTGCAGGCGCTGCACCTGCTGTTGCAACACGTAGCGGCTGTCGTAGGGATGGGGCTTGCCGTCGACATGGCCGACACACACCACCCGCCCGTACCCTGGCTGCCACGGCACCGGGGTCAGGGTGGACAGATCGCCACGCGCCATGAAGTCAGGGCCGTGGGGTTCCATGCCCATGCCACTGATGGCAAACCCGGCAAACCCCGCGCCCTCTTCGGCCACCGTCTGGAGCCCGCAGATGGGCACCGATTTGGTCTTGGCCGCGCCGTGTATATCCACAAACTGCGCAAGCACGTACTTGATCCCGTGCTTGTCATGATGCGCTGGGTTTCTGCTGGCAACATTGCGTGTGACTCCTCGCGAAAGGCAAAACCGTGTGGATGGGCCTGGCTGTCTTTTTATTCCTAAAAAGAAAGTTAGTTTCCTTACAGGAATGCAATAGCCTTGCCAGATTCGCGATCGACGCACTGAAGTGGGTGAAGCGGCGCTTTTGTGCTGTATATATGGGAAAATTCTTTTCCCCGCAGGAATACGCACAGCGGGGTGGCCTTCAAGAGCCAGACCTTGCACTTTCCCAGTGCGAAAATAATATTACTGAACGGAAACCGTGCAGGAGCCGATGATCATGTCCACCGAAACCGCCCCGCGCCTCAAGCTTGAGCAATATCTGGGGCTGCAGATCAAACGCCAGCGCCAGGCCCAGGACCTGAAACTGGCCGACGTGGCGAAGATTGCCGATATCAGCCAGGGCATGTTGAGCAAGATCGAGAACGCGCAGGTCTCCACCAGCCTCGATACCTTGAGCCGCCTGTGCGATGTGCTCGGGCTGCCGTTATCGAAATTGTTCGCCGAATATGACCAGCAGGATGGCAGCGCCCTGCTGGTCAAGGCTGACCAGGGCATGGAAGTGGTACGCCGGGGGACCGAGAAGGGGCACACCTATCACCTGCTCAACCATACGCGGGGGCCGAAGAAGAGCTTCGAGGCGTACATGGTCAGCATGGATGACGCCAGTGAGGAGTTTCCTACATTTGCGCATCCAGGGACCGAGTTTCTGCACCTGCTTGAAGGGGAGCTGATTTATCGCCACGGCAACCAGTTGTATCGCATGGAGGCCGGGGACAGCCTGACGTTTGAGGGCGAGATTCCTCATGGGCCTGAGGAGTTGGTGCAGGTGCCGATTCGGTTGTTGTCGATCATGAACTACGGTAACGACAAGGAGTAACGGACTTGAGGGCTGCCTTTCTGTGGGGGCTGGTTGCGTGGCGGCCTCTGGGCCGACCATGTAGTTGGGTTGGGATGAGTACATATCCATTGCTGCGGTCACGGCGGCTATTGGTTCCGCCCTTACGGCGGGTCACTTTTGGAAAAGAGCCCCAAAAGTAACCAAAAGGGCTCTTGCCCCACCACTCGGCACCTCGCTCAGGCTCGGTGTGCCCTCACTCCGGCTTGAATCCGTGGGCCGCCG
>NZ_JADDUM010000327.1 GCF_015163715.1 Pseudomonas cyclaminis | reverse complement strand
TGGCGCGGGAGTTTGGCGTGCAAGGGCGGTTTGCGCAGATTGACTTTGACTTTGAATTGCAGACTGCTGACGTGCCGTTAGAGCAGCAACGCATGCAGCGGGTTCGCGCCCTGGAGGATTGATCAACACGGTCCAAAAATGTGGGAGGGGGCAAGTCGAATCGTCGCACCGCCCCTCCCACATTGGCCTCGCGTCGATATACTAGGCCCCGGTTTGCCCGCTTCGGGCTGAACAGGGATATCGACCATGCAATGGATTTTCATGCTGATTGGCCTGGTGCTCGGCTGGACGCTCGATGAGTCGTTCTATGATGCCGGCATCGGTGCGCTGCTTGGCCTGGGCATTGGCCAGGCGATTCGCCTGTCGAAGCTCGCGACTCAAGCGGACCAGCAAGCGCGTCAGTTGGAAACCACGCAGAAGGCGTTGATTGCGCTAGGTGATCGCCTGCGGCAACTGGAAGTGCCCGCGCCGCCGAGCAATGCCATCGTCGAAACCCCTGAACCCACACCCGTTGCCAAGGCGCCCGAGCTTGTTTGGGAACTGCCGGCCGAATTGGTGCCTGTCGCCATCGTCGCCGAACCCAGCCAGCCTCTGCCGGCTGACGTGTGGGCGCCCGCTCCAACCCCACAACCTAAAGAACCTGCTATCCCTCGCGGCCCCAACCTGATCGAGCGCGCCATCGCTGGCGCACGCAATTGGCTGTTTGGTGGTAACACCGTGCTGCGCGTCGGCGTGGTGCTGTTGTTCCTCGGCCTGGCCTTCCTGCTGCGCTACGCCACCGAAGGCATGGTGGTGCCGATCGAGCTGCGTTACGCCGGTGTGGCTGGCGCCGCTGTCGGCCTGCTGGGCCTGGGCTGGTGGCTGAGATTGCGCAACAGCAATTACGGGCTGATGCTGCAAGGCACCGGCATCGCCGTGCTGTACCTGACCGTGTTTGCCGCGATGCGCTTGCACCCGCTGATCGACCCGAGCGCGGCGTTGGGTCTGTTGGTGGCAGTCACGGTGTTCTCGGCAATCCTGGCGATCACCCAGGACGCATTGGGCCTGGCCTGCGCGGCAGCCCTCGGCGGTTTCGCGGCACCGATCCTCACGTCCACCGGCGCTGGCAACCATGTCGCGCTGTTCAGCTATTTTGCCTTGCTCAACACCGGCATCCTCGCCATCGCTTGGTTCAAGGCCTGGCGCTTGCTCAACCTGATCGGTTTTGTTGGCACCTTCGGCATCGGCTTCGCCTGGGGCATGCGTTCCTACACGCCGGAACTGTTGTGGAGTACCGAACCGTTCCTGATCCTGTTCTTCCTGATGTACCTGGCCATCGGCCTGTTGTTCGCCCGCCGCAAATTGCTGGAGATGGGCGACGCGCCCGAAGGCCGTGATGCGTTGTTGCGCTGGTCGGCGGCCAAGGGTGATTACGTTGACGGCAGCATGTTGTTTGGCCCGCCGCTGGTGGGTTTTGGCTTGCAGTTCGCCTTGGTACAGCACCTGGAGTTCGCTGCGGCCTTCAGCGCGTTGGGCCTGGGCATCCTCTACATGGGCCTGGCGCGGTTGCTCATTGGCGGGCGCGCGTTGCTGCTGGCGGAAACCTGCCTGGCCCTGGGCGTGATCTTTGCCAGCCTGGCGATTCCCCTGGGGCTTGATGCCCGTTGGACGGCTGCGGCGTGGGCCGTGGAAGGCGCCGGGATCTTCTGGCTCGGTTTGCGCCAGCAGCGGCCGTTGGCGCGGGCGTTTGGCCTGTTGCTGCAATTAGGCTCGGCGCTGGCCTTCCTCAGCGAGCTGCGCATTGGCGAACACAGCCTGCTTACCGGTGCGCCGCTGGGTGCGCTGTTGCTTGGTGCAGCGTTGCTGTTCAGCTTCGCTCAGTTGCGCAAGGCATCGGCAGAACAGGCGGCAGACTGGGAGCGTAATGGCCAGCCGGTGTTGGCGTGCCTGGGCCTGAGCTTTTTGTACCTGCTGGCGCCGTTGCTGTTGCTGACCCAAGGAACCGCGATCAGTTGGGCCATTGCCGGTCTGGTGACCCTGTTTATTGGCCTGCGCATCGGTTCGCGTACCTTCCTGTTCACTGCGTTTGCGGTGCAATTGCTGGGCGGCGCGTTGTTCCTGCTGCGCTTGCAGGGCGGGGAGGGCGCGGCGGTATTCAATGCGGGCTGGAGCGGTTTGCTCACGGCCTCACTGATCGGCCTGGCCTTGATTGGCGGCATGCTGCTCGCGGCACGCGACGAAATGGTGCGCAGCGATGCGCGGCTGTTACGTGGGTTATCGGTAGTGCTGCTCGCCGGTCTGGTGCTGATCAATCTGGCGGTGCTGTTTGTGCTGCCATGGGAAAGCGCCAGCGGCGTCTGGGCGGCCAGTGGGTTGTTGATCATCTGGCTAAGCCTGTACTTGCAACAGCGTGTCAGTTTTGTGTTCGGGTTGCTGCTGCAATTGGTCGGTGGTGGTTCGTTCCTGCTGGCGGTGCCGCAATTGCTCGGGCCATTGACCGGCGAAGGTTTGAGCCCGATGGCGCACAGTGGTTTCTGGACGCCGATGGTGTTGGGCCTGGCCGCCTTGATCGGCGCGTGGCGCTTGCAACGTGAACCCCATGCGCCGGTGTTTGCGGTGCTGAAGCTGCAACGCCTGTCCGACCTGTTGCTGGTGTGGGGGGCGGCGTGGTGGACACTGGCGCTGGGCGGTGAAGTCTTGCGCTTTGTTGCGCAGGAGTTGCTGGGGGCTTTCCTGCTGGGTCTTGCAGCGTTGAGCGTGGCGATTTGGGCGCTGCTCGCGGCGCGCCTGCGCTGGGCATCCCTGGGTGTGCTGTGCACCTTGCTGATGCCAGCGGCGGGCGTGGCGTTGCTGGTGTCTGCCCATGCTTACTATCACCCGGCGGCACACTACGGCTGGCTGGCCTGGTTGGCGGTATTCGTGGTGCATTTCATCTCGCTGCGCCGCTTGGCACCGGTGGTTCCGGCCAGGATGCTGAGTATTGCCCACGTTCTCGGCTGCTGGATGTTGATCGGCGTGCTGGCGTTGGAGCTGCGCTATGGACTGTTGCGGCTGTCGGCCGAATACAACGCCTGGCGCTGGTTGGGCTGGGCGATTCTGCCAAGCCTGTACCTGGTGCTGGCTGCGGCGCCGCGCACCTGGCCGTGGCCGGTGTCGGCGTACCCGAGGGAATACCGAGTCTTGGCTGCGCTGCCATTGGCCGTGTTGATGCTCGGATGGTTCTGGCTGGCGAATACCTTCAGCGATGGCACCGCCAATCCGTTGCCTTACCTGCCACTGCTCAACCCACTGGACCTGGGCCTGCTGTTTGCGCTGCTGGGTGTTTACCTATGGTCCCGAAGTGTGGCGCCGCAACGCGGGCCGCGTGCCGAGTCGGTCGCCCAAGGGGTCGCGGGCCTGTCGCTGTTCGCGTTCTTCACGGCGCTGGTCATGCGCACCGCGCACCACTGGGGTGGCGTGCCGTTCCAGCTGGATGCATTGCTGGAGTCGATGCTGGTGCAAGCCGGCTTGTCGATTGTGTGGACCTTGATCGCGCTCGGCCTGATGATCGGCGGCCACCTGCGCCATCGTCGCGAAGTGTGGTTGATCGGCGCCGCGTTGATTGCGGTGGTGGTGGCCAAACTGTTCTTTGTTGAACTGAGCAACCGTGGCGGGCTGGCGCGGATCGTGTCGTTTATCGGCGTTGGGGGGCTGTTGCTGGTGGTGGGTTATTTCGCGCCGCTGCCGCCCAAGCGGGCCGAACCTGTGATCGAAACTGAAGGAGCATCCTCTTGATCGGTAAGTTGAGCGTGGCCGTGGTTGGCCTGTGTGCGGCGTTGGCGGCATCGGCCCAGGAAGGTCCGGCTGATTTCACCCACCGTGTGCCGCTGAGCGTCAGCGGCAACGGACCCTGGTATCGCCTTGAATTGCCGCTGGCTGTGCAACTCAATGCACGCCAGGCCGACCTCAGTGACGTGCGCGTGTTTAACGCCGCAGGGGAGCCCCAGGCCTATGCGCTGTCGCGTCAGTCTTCCCAGCGCACCGAAAGTCGCAACGTTGCCGACGTGAAGTGGTTCCCGCTGTACGCCGCCGACACTCAGGAAACCCTGCCCGGTGTGGTGATGAAAACCACCAGTGAAGGCACCCTGGTGGAAATCAAACCTTCATCCGCCGCCAAACCCGGCAAGCAGGTGCTGCGCGGCTGGGTGCTGGACGCCAGTGCGATCAAAGCGCCGTTGCAGCAACTGAGCCTGGACTGGAGCCGCGAGCAAGAGGGCTTCCAGCGTTTCAGCATTGAAGCCAGCGATGATTTGCAGCATTGGGAGCCTTGGGGCGAGGGGCAAGTGGCGCGCTTGTCGTTCGCCGACGAACGGGTGGAGCAGCATGACGTCAGCCTGCCAGGGCGCCCGGCGCGCTACCTGCGCCTGGTGTGGAAGGGGCAGGCGGCGCCGCTGCTGACCTCGGCCAAACTGGTCAGCGCTACGCGCAGCAGTCTGCCGATGCCGTTGGTGTGGTCGCAGCCAGTGGCGGGCACGCGACTCAAGGCCGGGGAGTACAGCTGGCAGTTGCCGACGGGGCTGAGTGTCGAGCGTTTGCGCATTGAGCTAAAGCAGCCCAACACCCTGGCGCCGGTAACCTTGTCGGGGCGCAGTGATGCCAAACAGGCGTGGCAGCCATTGACCAAGGGTTTGCTGTACCGCCTGACGCAAAACGGCCAAGACGTGGTGCAGGATGAGTTGCAGTTGCCTGGCCAGGTCGTGACTGAACTCAAATTGCAGGTGGACGAGCGCGGTGGCGGGCTGGGGGTGGATGCCCCGGCGCTGGGCTTTGCGGTGCGCGCTACGCAGTTGGTGTTCCTGGCACGGGGTGTGCCGCCGTTCAGCCTGGCGTTGGGCAATGCGTCGGTTAAGGCGGCAAACCTGCCGCTGTCGACCCTGATCCCCGATTACAGCGCCGAGCGCCTCGACACGTTGGGGCAGGCCAAGGTCGTCGGGGAAATTGCGGTCGCGTCGCCGGCGGTCGTAGCGGCTGTGGACGACGGGCCGAACTGGAAAAAACTCGGGCTCTGGGCCGTCTTACTGCTCGGCGTGGCGGCACTCGGTGCCATGGCCTACAGTTTGCTGCGCAAGCCACCGGCGGCACGTTAAATAAAGTCCATGAACTCTATTGGGTTTAAATCCTCTGATAGGAGGAAATACGCCCCGACTCGCGTTAAACTGCGCGGGTTTTCAAGCCCCCCATTCTCCGGAGCCTTACATGTCCCGCGTTACCTTGAGTCGCTATTTGATTGAGCAGACCCGCAGCAACAACACGCCTGCCGATCTGCGCTTCCTTATCGAAGTGGTTGCGCGTGCTTGCAAGGAAATCAGCCATGCCGTGTCCAAAGGCGCACTGGGTGGTGTCCTGGGCAGCATGGGCACTGAAAACGTGCAGGGCGAAGTGCAGAAGAAGCTCGACGTCATCTCCAACGAGATCCTGCTCGAAGCCAACGAGTGGGGCGGTCACCTGGCCGGCATGGCGTCCGAAGAAATGGACAACGCCTACCAGATCCCGGGTAAGTACCCTAAAGGCGCGTATCTGCTGGTGTTCGACCCACTGGACGGCTCGTCCAACATCGACATCAACGCACCCGTCGGCACCATCTTCTCCGTACTGCGTTGCCCGAACGAATACCTGAGCCAGAACGAAGCCCTGAACGAAAAGGCCTTCCTGCAGCCAGGTACCGAGCAGGTCGCTGCCGGTTACGCGATCTACGGCCCGCAGACCATGCTGGTGCTGACCCTGGGCGACGGCGTCAAGGGTTTCACCCTGGACCGCGAAATGGGCAGCTTCGTGCTGACCCACGAAGACATCACCATCCCTGCATCGACCCAGGAATTCGCGATCAACATGTCCAACCAGCGTCACTGGGAAGAGCCGGTGACCCGCTACGTGGGTGAGTTGATGGCGGGTGAAGAAGGCCCGTTGAAGAAAAACTTCAACATGCGCTGGGTCGCGGCGATGGTTGCCGACGTGCACCGTATCCTGACCCGTGGTGGCTTGTTCATGTACCCACGTGACAGCCGCGAGCCGTCCAAGCCGGGCAAACTGCGCTTGATGTACGAAGCCAACCCGATGTCGTTCCTGGTTGAGCAAGCGGGCGGCGCGTCCACCGACGGTCACCAGCGTATCCTCGACATCCAGCCGGAAGGCCTGCACCAGCGTGTGGCGGTGTTCCTGGGTTCGAAGGAAGAAGTTGAGCGCGTCACGGCTTATCATAAGAAGTAAGCTGCGGCGATAAGTGAACGGCGTTGTTGTGAGCCGGTTCACCCTTAAAGAAGCCCCGAAACGTTTCAGCGTTTACGGGGCTTTTTTGTTTTTGCTCGTCGGGAACCAGACACCTGTTTTCCCTTCTAAGCTTCTGGCAGATACCCACGCTGCCTTGTCCCTCCAGGAGTTATTCCATGTCGTTACGCCGTCTCGCTTTGCTGGCTTTTTGCGTGCTGTTGGCCGCTTGCAGCAAGGTCAACCAGGAAAATTACGCGAAGTTGTCGGCCGGCATGGCCAAGGCCGAAGTGGAATCGTTGTTGGGTAAGCCGACCGATTGTTCCGGCGCACTGGGCATGTCCAGCTGCACTTGGGGCGATAAAACCAGCTTTATCAGCGTTCAATATGCCGGTGACAAAGTTCTGATGTTTTCCGGGCAAGGCCTGAAGTAAACCGGGGCGAGAGCCTGCGGGAGAAGAAGAATGATGCGTTTTGTTTTGTACCTTTGTGCCAGCCTGTTTTTGGCGGGCTGTGCCAGCCATTCTGGCGATGATCTGCAACCCAAGACCGCCGGCAGCGTCAACCTCAAGCGTTACCAGGGCACCTGGTATGAGTTGGCCCGATTGCCGATGTACTTTCAGCGCAACTGCGCGCAGTCCGAAGCCCGCTACAGCTTGCTGCCCGATGGCGACATGTCGGTGTTCAACCGCTGCCTGACCTCCGATTGGAAGTGGGAAGAAGCCAAGGGCACTGCAACGCCGCAAGTAGCTGGCAAGACTGACAAGCTCTGGGTGGAATTCAATAACTGGTTCACGTCACTGCTTCCGGGCGTCGCCAAGGGCGATTACTGGGTGCTGTATGTCAGCGATGACTACAAGACCGCGATTGTCGGCAGCCCGAGCCGGCGCTACATGTGGATCCTGTCGCGCACGCCAACGGTCAGCGCTGACACCCGCGAAGACCTGCTGAGCAGGGCGCGACAGCAGGGGTATGACACCACGCGGTTGATCTACCGGACGACGGACAAGCAGATGGCCAAGACTTCGCAGTAACCCAGGATCACCACTGTGAGAAATGTGGGAGGGGGCTTGCCCCCTCGCACATTTTTTAACCGAGTAGATCCCTTAAGACCTGCGTAAATGCCCGGCTGCTTTCTTCCTCGCCTGCATGCCGCCCATCGCGTACTACCCACTTGCCGTTGACCAGCACATCGCGCACCTGCCTATCCCCTCCAGCAAACAACCAGCGGTTCAGAATCCCGTCTTCAGTTGCTGTCGCCAGGTACGGGTCATTCCCGTCGAGCACAATCCAATCCGCACGTTTACCCACTTCCAGCCGACCAATCGGCTGCCCCAGCGCCTGGGCGCCACCGTCCAGCGCGGCATCGAACAGCGTACGGCCAACCATTGGCTGGTCATTGCGATACAGGCGGTTACGCCGTTGGTCGCGCAGGCGCTGCCCGTATTCCAGCCAGCGCAGTTCTTCCACCACGCTCAGTGACACATGGCTGTCGGAGCCTATGCCCATGCGCCCGCCTTGGGCGAGGAAGTCCACCGCCGGGAAAATCCCGTCGCCCAGGTTGGCTTCGGTAGTCAGGCACAAGCCGGCAATTGCCCGGCTTTCAGCCATGCGCGTGACCTCCTGCGCATCCGCGTGAGTGGCGTGCACCAGGCACCAGCGCTCGTCCACGTCGACATTGTCATACAGCCATTGCAGCGGCCGCTTGCCGCTCCAGGCCAGGCAGTCGTCGACTTCCTTTTGCTGTTCGGCGATGTGGATATGGACCGGGCAGGCTTTGTCGCTGGCGGCCAATACTTGATTGATTTGTTGCGGCGTCACGGCGCGCAGTGAGTGGAAGCACAGGCCCAGTTGCTGCGCCGGTTGCGCCGCCAGAATGGGGCTGAGGCGCGCTTGCAGGTCCAGATAGTTTTCGGTGCTGTTGATAAAGCGCCGCTGGCCGTCATTCGGCGCCTGCCCACCAAAGCCCGAGTGGGTGTAAAGCACCGGCAACAATGTCAGGCCGATCCCGCTGCTGGCCGCCGCAAGGCTGATCTGCCGCGACAACTCCGTGGGGTCGGCATAAGGCTGGCCGCTGACATCGTGATGCACGTAGTGAAATTCGGCCACCGAGGTGTAACCGGCCTTGAGCATCTCGATATACAGCTGGCGTGCGATGACGTGCAGTTGCTCCGGGCTGATCTTGCCAACCATGCGGTACATCAGCTCGCGCCAGGTCCAGAAGCTGTCGTTCGGGTTGCCGGCCACTTCGGCCAAACCTGCCATGGCGCGTTGGAATGCATGGGAGTGCAGGTTGGGCATGCCCGCCAACACCGGGCCTTTCAGCCGTTCAGCGCCCTCTGCATTGGCATTGGCCACCACCTGTGTCAGCAGGCCATCGGCGCTGACTTCAAGACGTACATCGTTGGCCCATCCATTAGGCAGCAGTGCGCGCTCGGCAAAAAAAGCGGACATGTTCAGGGCACTCCGGTCGTGTGTTTATTTGTATATACATATACAGACGTTTGCCTGCTCGGTAAACTCCGGCAATCTATGCATCTTTTCCCCCTGCAAGGATTCCCTGTGCCGACTCCGCCCGCCAAGTCTTCGCTGGCTGCCCACATGGACGAAAGTCCGGCGCCCTTGTATGCCCGCGTCAAACAGATGATCAGCCAGCAGATCCTCAACGGCAACTGGCCACCCCATTACCGCGTGCCGTCGGAGAGCGAGCTGGTCAGCCAACTGGGCTTCAGCCGCATGACCATTAACCGTGCGTTGCGCGAGCTCACCGCCGAAGGTTTGCTGGTGCGCATGCAGGGCGTCGGCACCTTCGTCGCCGAGCCCAAGAGCCAGTCGGCGCTGTTTGAAGTGCACAACATTGCCGATGAGATCGCCTCCCGCGGTCATCGGCACACTTGCCAAGTCATCCACCTGGGCGAGGAGGCCGCCGGTTCCGAGCGCGCTGTCGCCCTGGAAATGCGTGAAGGTGGGCGCGTGTTCCACTCGTTGATCGTGCACTTCGAGAACGACATTCCCGTGCAAATCGAGGACCGTTTCGTCAACGCCCTGGTCGCGCCGGAATACTTGCAACAGGATTTCACTCAGCAGACGCCCTACGCCTACCTCAACCAGGTCGCACCGCTGACCGAGGGCGAGCACGTGGTTGAAGCGATCCTGGCGGACGCTGCCGAATGCAAGCTGTTGCAGATCGAACCCAATGAACCTTGCTTGTTGATTCGCCGCCGTACCTGGTCCGGTCGCCAGCCGGTGACGGCCGCGCGGTTGATCCACCCCGGTTCCCGTCACAGCCTCGAAGGACGGTTCAGCAAATGAGTGCAATCACCGTCTGGCGCGCCGCCGATTACGTCCGCATGCCGTGGAAAAACGGCGGTGGCAGCACCGAAGAAATCTCCCGTGATGCCGGCGACGGCCTGGAGGGTTTTGGCTGGCGCCTGTCGATTGCCGATATCGCCGAGTCGGGTGGCTTTTCAACGTTCGCCGGCTACCAGCGCGTGATCACCGTGATCAAGGGCGCGGGCATGGTGTTGACGGTGGACGGTGAAGAGCAGCGCGGCCTGTTACCGCTGCAACCGTTCGCGTTCAAGGGTGACAGCCAGGTGTCGTGCCGATTGATCACAGGGCCGATTCGCGACTTCAACCTGATCTATTCGCCGGAGCGTTACCACGCCCGTTTGCAGTGGGTGGATGGGGTGCAACGGTTTTTCAGTTCGGCGCGGACGGTGTTGGTGTTCAGTGTGGCGGATGAGGTGAGGGTGTTGGGCGAGAAGCTCGGGCATCATGATTGTCTGCAGGTGGACGGTAACAGCGGTCTGCTGGATATGTCCGTCACGGGTCGCTGCTGCATCATCGAACTGACCCAGCGCGGTTAAAAAAATGTGGGAGGGGGCTTGCCCCCCTCCCACATTTGTTTCTGTGTCGCTCATAAAATCTGTTTCCGGCGCGCGCACCAATTTGTTACCGAATGCCCCAGCTTGG
>NZ_JADDUM010000326.1 GCF_015163715.1 Pseudomonas cyclaminis | reverse complement strand
GTATTGCTACGGGGCATTTTATTTTTTAGTGCCTGTATGTGTTTAATATCAGGGTTGTTGTAAGTTTAGATGTCGATAACAGTTACGCTATTACCCCCAGCATTGGCGACGAACATTCTTTGTCCGTCAGTGGTTACAACAATTCCTTTGGGTTGGTCAAACGGCGAGATGGTGGTAATCACCTCTCTTGATGAAGTGTCAATAACTTTTACTGTGTTGCCTGAGTTTTCTGTGACATAAGCCCGTTCAGTGATTGGGTTGAATGCGACCGCCCATGGTCGATTAAAACCTGGAAGCGATTTGTAAAGGGTCAGAGCGTCATTGCGAGTGTCAAGAATATTTATAAAGCCGCTAGCATTGTTAGCTCCGATGACTGCTACGTACAAGGACTCTTCATGAGGGTTGTAAGCTAAGGCGTTTGTGCTCGCTTGATTGCTATAAGTGCCCAAGCGGGTAGTCGTGGCTTGGTCATAGACAATGGTTTGGTTTGAGCCTGTGACATATAGCCGATTACCCAACAAGTTTGTTGTGATGGCGGTTGGTGGTGTTGAGGAGTTTTGGTAGGCGGTGCCTATAGGTTCGAGTGAGGTGTTCCAAGTTAGGACAAGGTATTGAGCTGGTCGTGGATCTTCTGGATGGCTGTACCACCAAATTCCCATATATAAACGATTACCTGCTGCGTTAGCAGTAGGGCCACTTTGGCTGGGGAGTGTGCCTGCCGATGCAATCACTTGGAAATAGTCGCTGTCAAAAGCTCTTACCTGTCGATCGCTAGTTGCCACATAAATCCTTTCGCCTGACGAGTCAACGGCTAGGCCCGTAGGTGTTGACTGTAGATTGATATGTGTGATTACTGTCAGTGTCGTAGTGTCAACGATAGACATTGTCAGACTTCTAACATTGGCTACGTACAATCGAGTATTGTCGGGGCTGAGCGCTAAGTATGTTGGCTCCATCCCGACAGTGATAGTGCCTACAATCACCCCCGAAGCCCTCTTGACCCGATACGGCGGCGAAGTCTCCAACGGCTTCGCCGAAGACTTGTTCCCCGTGCCATCCAGCGACGCCAATACCTTCACTCTCAGCGTGTCGCCTTCATGCAGGCTGCGCAGGTAAGTGGCCGGTATCGGCATGCTGATCCGCCGGGCGTTGAACTCTTCGTTACTGACGGGCAGGCTTATCCGCAGCGCATAATTGCTGCTGCTGAGCAGATCAATCCACATCGCCCGCCCAGGCCTCATGAACGGCCAGCCGTCCACCCGCACGGTGTAGGCCTTGTTGGTTTCAACCTGGTCCCCCACCGCTTCTGGAATCCTTACCAGATCCAGCTCCTGCGCCGGCAGGTCTTGCACCTGCAGGGTCAGCTCTGTTGAGGTGGTTGAGGCATGGTCGCGTAGCACCTCATAAAACACCTGGCAGTTCATGCCGAGATTGGCGCCGACAAAGTAGTTGGCGACGGTAAAGCTGACATAGTTTTCCCCCGGCTCCGGGATACCGGGTTTGCTTGGAATATCCGGTGTGCCGAGCCCCGCAGTACCGATGATGTGCACCTTGATCTGATCGCTGGGCAGCATCGGGCTGTAGCTCACCCGGATCGTCACCACTTCCGGGCGTGGCGGCAGCACATGCTCGGGGTTCAGACGCGTCAGGGTCGATGTGATCACTGTGCCTTCCA
>NZ_JADDUM010000325.1 GCF_015163715.1 Pseudomonas cyclaminis | reverse complement strand
GCGCTGGGCTGCGCAGCAGCCCCAAAAAGGTCACCGCAAAGTGCCAGAATCAACCGAGGCGAAAGTCTTGGGGCCGCTTCGCAGCCCAGCGCGGGGCAAGCCCGCTCACCACAGAGTTGTGTATGAGCCTTTGAGAGTTTTGTAGAGACCCATGCCCCGATGAGGGAGTGTCAGCCAAGAATATTCCGACTGACCCCCGCCATCGGGAGCAAGGCCCCCCACAAAAAGCACCTTCTTTTACCCGTCAGTTACCGGCAGCGCTGCCTGGGTGGTGTCATCGCTCATGTCATAGCCATCACCGTCGCTGGTGCCGCTATCCCCTTCATTCTGATGCAGCACGCCACCGGTTTTAACCGTCGATTCACGCAACGTCGAATTAAGCGCCGAACGCGGCAGCGGGTTGCTGGTGGTGGTCGACAGTTCCTGGCGGAACGGGTTGACCAGCTTGGCGTTCAGGCGGATGTCCTGGGACGACGCGCCCACCGACAGGTTGAAGCTGTCGGCGTCCACCACCCATTGCTTGCTCTTGACGTCGTAGTAGGCCAGCGAGCGGTCGTTAAGCTCGATGGTCACGCGCTTGCTCTCGCCCGGCTTCAGGAACACCTTCTTGTAGCCCTTGAGTTCCTTGAGCGCACGCTCGACTTTCGGGTTGTTCTGGCCCACGTACAGCTCGGCGACTTCGGCGCCCGCCACCTTGCCGGTGTTGGCCAGGTCGAACGACACCTTGATCGGCGCCCCTGCAACCGCCACACCTGGCGTCACGCTGATGTTGCTGTAGCCGAAGGTGGTGTACGACAAGCCGTAGCCGAACGGGTAGAGCGGCTTGATGCCTTTTTTCTCGTAGCCGCGATAGCCCAGGAACAGGTCGTCCTTGTAGCTCATCTCGGCCAGGGTTTCCTGGTTGTCGAATTTGGGGAAAGTCGCGTAGATCGGGTTGTCTTCGATGTTGCGCTCGATGCTGATCGGCAACTTGGCCGACGGGTTGACCTTGCCCAGCAGGATCTCTGCCAACGCCTGGCCGCCGTTCTGCCCAGGGTAGAACGCATGCAGCGCGGCCGGTACCTGGTCGATCCAGTCGCTCATCTTCAGCCCGGTGCCGCCGTGCAGGGTGACCACGGTGTTCGGGTTGACCTTGGCGATGCTCTGGATCAGTTGGCCCTGGAACTCCGGCAGGTCGAAGCTGTGGTCGAAGCCTTCACCTTCGTATTCATTGCTGTTGCCCGCCGCCACCAGCACGGCGTCGTACTTGGCCAGGTCCTGTGGCGCCACCAGCGACGCCCAGCTCATCTGCACGCCCACCAGACCACCCATGGTCGAGAGGTAGCCGTTGCGGCGCGAGTATTCCAGCTTGATGTCGACGGCTTTGCCGGCTTCCAGATTGACCTTTGCGAATACCGGAATGGTCGGCGGGATGCTGTTGTTGGGCAGCGGCTTGCCGTCACCGTTATCCAGCACTTTCTTGCCGTTGACGTAGAGACGCACGGCACCGTCGGCGCGGACCTTGAACACCTGCTCGCCACTGACCGTCGGAGTGATCTGGCCGCTGTAGCGGATCGAGGTGGCCGCGGTATCGCCGTTGACCGGCAGGCTGTCGGTGGACCAGTCCAGGTCGACATGGCGGTCGGTGCGGCTGGCCGCCGGGTCGCCGGACCAGTTGGTGTTGCTGAAGAACTCGGTCTTCACGCCTTTGACGCTGTTGCCGTCGCTGTCGGTGTGGGTCCAGTTGGACGCCGTCGGGTCCAGGGACAGGCCGTCGATAAACTCGACCTTGGCGCCCGGCGCCAATTGCTGCAGGCCGCTCAGCTCGCTGATGTAGTTGGCCGCCATCACATTCGCGCTGCCGAAACCGGTAGGCGGTGCGTACTTGGCCAGGTTGCCGACCACCGCGATGGTCTTTACCTTCTTGGCGTCCAGGGGCAGCAGGCTGTTCTGGTTTTTCAGCAGCACGATGCCTTCGCGCGCGGCGTTCAAGGCCACGCGGTTGCTGGTGGCGCTGTTCATGTTGTGGCTGGTCAGCGGCGCTTTGCTGTCGAATTTGTACAGGTAGATCTGCTTGAGGATGCGCCGCACCTTGTCATCGATGGTCGCGCTGCTCAGCTCGCCGCTGTCCAGGAACGGCTTGAGCACCGTGCTGTTCATCTGGTAGCCCATCATGTCCAGGTCGGTGCCGGCCTGTGCGGCCGGCAAGCCGTCGACCACGGCGTTGTAGTCGCTCTGCACGAAGCCTGGGTAGCCCCATTCGGTCTTCAGGATGTCGCGCATCAGGTGTTTGTTCTGGCAGGCGAACTCGCCGTTCACCTTCTGGAACGCACACATCATCATCGCCACCTTGCTGTTCTTCGAGGCGGACTCGAAGGGCGGCAGGGTCATCTCGCGCAGCACCCGCTCGCTGATGATTTCGTCGAGGTGAAAGCGGTTGCTTTCCTGATCGTTGGCGGCGAAATGCTTGGCGTTGGCCCACACACCACGGGACTGGATGCCGTTGATCACCGCCGGCCCCAGGCTGGCGCCGAGGAACGGGTCTTCACCGGACAAGTACTCGAACGCACGGCCGCTGTAGGGCATGCGGTACAGGTTCACGCCGGGGCCGGTGACGAACTGATAACCGCCGCTGGCGGTGTCGTAGCCCAGGGCACGGCCCAGGTCGATGGCGCGGCGCGGGTTCCAGCTGGCGGCCAGGTTCGGGCCGGAGGGGTAGACCACGCCCTGGGCGTTGCCTTCACTGGTGTAGCGCACACCGACGCCGCCGTCGGCACCGTGGATCTGCGGGATGCCGTATTGGCTCAGCGGCTTGACGTCCCAGCCCCCGGTGCCGCCGATGTAGGCGAGTTTCTCTTCCAGGGTCATCTTCGCCAGGGTTTTGTCCGCAGCCTTTTCCGCCCGGTTCATCCGGCCTTCGTCCAGGGCAGGGCTGGTGGCCGCATGCACCTGGGACACGGCCAGCGCCAGCAGGGCAAATGCCGACTGTGCACCGATCATCTTGCGTTTATTCATGGGTTTCTCCGACAACTGTTCAGTAAAAATAGGACGACGCTCGTCACTTTTTCGTGGGCAATAGTTCGCCTTGATCGCAATGTTTAACCGATGGCTAATTGCAATTACTTGGTGGGTTTTGCAGATTCTGTAAGTTTAATAATTGTATTAGTTATTGTTATAAGTGATGTCTTGGCGATATCACGAGATGGCATTTTGAACCGCGAAAACGGCATAATTAAGGCAATTCTTGCGGTTATAAGTCAAACAAAAGCTAATTTTTGCGTGAAATAAGAAATATTTCATTACGATTTTGAACTAAGGCTAAACCTACCAGTCGATTGGTTTAAGAAAATAGTTGCGGGCATGGCGAACTAGTGGCGTTGCTCGGTAGTTCTAAAAGGCCATGTTTTATACACGCTGTCATACACAACGCTTTGGTGTAGGGTCTTGAACCCATTCAAGGCGCCACTCGAGCGGTTCGCGTTTTTTTACCTGGAGAATGTTTATGAAGAAGTCCCTGCTGGGTGCTGGTTTTGTGCTGGGCGTTGCATTGAGCGGCGCGGTCGTTGCGGCTGAAGCCACCGACGCGGACGCCAAGTCCGGCGCCGCCGATTCCACCGTGCTGACCCAGACCCATGACGCCAAGGCTGCCAAGAAGCAGAAGGCCGAAACCACCAAGGGCGGGCGGCCATTGAATGGCACCCAGAGCGCGCCGAAGACCTCGAACTAACGGAAAAAACACGATCTCCTGTGGGAGGGGGCTTGCCCCCGATAACGGTTTATCAGTCAGCACATGCGGCAACTGGTGCACTGCTATCGGGTGCAAGCCCACTCCCACAAGGGTTTCCCATCGTCCTTTAGAATATCGCCCCTCAGATTTTTACCCATGCTCAGTTCCTCAACGCCCATCAACGCCTGCGACATGCACATCCCGCACACCGAACAGGTCTGCGCATGGCTGATGCAGCATGCCGGCTTGAAAACCGTTGACCTGGAACGCGCCCGGCGCCTGTCCCAGGAGTCTGACGACGCCGAATTGCTCGGCCTGCTCACCCGGCTTGGGCTGGTCTCTGAAGTGGAACTGGCCCGCGCCTGGGCCGACCTGCTTGGCGCACCGCTGTTACTGGCCGACGCCGCGCCACCGTTGCTCGACCCGTTGCCGGCCTTGACCGAGCGCTTCATGCGCCATCACCAAGTGGTGCCCGTGGGCTGGAGCCACGGCGGGTTGCGGGTGCTGGCGGCCAACCCGGCGCTGGTCTATCCGTTCCAGGCCTTGGCCTATGCCTGCGGCGTGCCGGTGTGGCTGGCGGTGGGGCCGCGCAACGAAGTCGACACCCTGATCGAGCGCTACTACGGCCAGGGCCGCTCGGCCATGGGCACCCTGATCGAGAACCTCGACGAGCAGGGCGGTGCGCTGGAAGACATCGAACACCTCAAGGACATGGCCTCCGAAGCGCCAGTGATTCGCCTGGTCAACCTGATCCTGCAGCGTGCGGTGGAACATCGCGCCTCGGACATTCATATCGAACCTTTCGAAAACCAGCTCAAGGTGCGCTACCGCATCGACGGCGTGCTGCACGAGGCCGAGGCGCCGCCGTCCAGCTCGTCGGCGGCGGTGATTTCGCGGGTCAAGATCATGGCGCGCCTGGACATCGCCGAACGCCGCCTGCCCCAGGACGGGCGGATCATGCTGCGCATCCAGGGCAAGGAACTGGATTTGCGCGTGTCCACGGTGCCCACCAGTTTTGGTGAATCGGTGGTGATGCGTTTACTGGATCGCCAGACGGTGCAGTTCGATTTCCAGAGCCTGGGATTCGACGGCCAGCGCCTGGAAACCTTCCTCGAAGTGCTCGAACGCCCCCACGGCATCCTGCTGGTTACCGGCCCGACCGGCTCGGGCAAGACCACCACGCTGTACACCGCGCTGTCGCGGCTCAATACCGCCGAGCGCAAGATCATCACCGTGGAAGACCCGGTGGAGTACCAGCTCGAAGGCATCAACCAGATTCAGGTCAAGCCGGCCATCGGCCTGGATTTTGCCGGCGCGCTGCGTTCCATCGTGCGCCAGGACCCGGACGTGATCATGATCGGCGAAATACGCGACCTGGAAACCTGCCGCATTGCCATCCAGTCCTCCCTTACCGGCCACCTGGTGCTGTCCACACTGCACACCAACAGCGCCGCCGCGAGTATCACGCGCCTGCTGGACATGGGCGTGGAGAGCTACCTGATCGCCTCGACCGTCAACGGCATCCTCGCCCAGCGCCTGGTGCGCCGTCTCGACCCGGCCACCCGCGAAGCCTTCGAAGCACCGGCCGAATTGATTGCCGAACACGGCCTGGACCGCTTTACCGAGCAACGTCCGATCCTGCTCTATCGCCCTCGCGCCGACGCGCCGGGCGGCGGCTACCACGGGCGCAGTGCAATCACCGAATTGCTGGTGATGAACGATGAACTGCGCAGCCTGCTGATGCGCCAGGCCGACGCCGCGACCCTCGAACAGGCTGCCCGCCGCAGCGGTTTGCGCACCTTGCATGAAGAAGGCCTGCGTCAGGCCGTGGCCGGGGTCACGTCCCTGGAAGAAGTGCTGCGCGTCACCCGCGGGGAGGGCACGTGAGCCTGTTCAAATACCGCGCCCTCGACAGCCAGGGCACCCCGCACACTGGCACCCTGGAAGCCAAGGACCAGGACGCCGCCGTCGCCGCGCTGCACAAGCGCGGTTTGTTGTTATTGCACATCGATGTGGCCGGCGCCCAAGGGCTGCGCAACGCGTTTGGGCGCGGGCAGCTGAACGGCGCGGCGTTGGTCAGTTTTACCCAGCAACTGGCCACGCTCCTGGGCGCCGGGCAGCCGTTGGAACGCTCCCTGGGCATCCTGCTCAAGCAGCCCGGCCAGCCCCAGACCCGTGCGTTGATCGAGCGCATTCGTGAACACGTCAAGGCCGGTCAGCCCTTGTCCAAAGCCCTGGAAGAGGAGGGCAGCCAGTTCTCGCCGCTGTACCTGAGCATGGTGCGTGCGGGGGAAGCGGGTGGCGCGTTGGAAAACACTTTGCGCCAGCTCAGTGATTACCTGGAACGCAGCCAGCTGCTGAGGGGCGAGGTGATCAACGCGCTGATCTATCCGGCGTTCCTGGTGGTCGGCGTGCTCGGCTCCCTGGCGCTGTTGCTGGCGTATGTCGTGCCGCAGTTCGTGCCGATCTTCAAGGATTTGGGCGTACCGATCCCGTTGATCACCGAAGTGATCCTGGGGCTGGGCCAGTTCCTCGGCGCCTATGGGCTGGCGGTGTTGGCTGGGCTGATCGCCGGCATCTGGGGGTTGCTCGCTGGCCTGCGTGACCCCCAGCGGCGTGAACGCTACGACCGCCGCGTGCTGGGCATTCGCCTCATCGGTCCACTGCTGCAACGGGTCGAAGCCGCCCGCCTGGCCCGTACCCTGGGCACCTTGCTCAGCAACGGCGTGGCGCTGCTGCAAGCCCTGGTCATTGCCCGCCAGGTCTGCACCAACCGCGCCCTGCAGGCGCAAGTCGCCCAGGCCGCCGAGTCGGTCAAGGGCGGCGGCACCCTGGCCAGTGCCTTTGGCACGCAGCCGCTGCTGCCGGACCTGGCCCTGCAAATGATTGAAGTCGGCGAACAGGCGGGCGAACTGGACAGCATGCTGCTCAAGGTCGCCGACGTGTTCGACGTCGAAGCCAAACGCGGCATCGACCGCCTGCTCGCCGCGCTGGTGCCGTCCCTGACCGTGGTCATGGCGGTGCTGGTGGCGGTGATCATGCTGGCGATCATGCTGCCGCTGATGAGCCTGACCAGCAATATATGAACCCCCGAGGACCCACCCCCATGCGCTCAAAACCTGCACGCCGCCAAAGCGGTTTTACCCTGTTGGAAATGCTCGCCGTCATCGTGCTGCTGGGCATCGTCGCGACCATCGTGGTGCGCCAGGTCGGCGGTAACGTCGACAAGGGCAAATACGGCGCGGGCAAGGCGCAACTGGCCAGCCTGTCGATGAAGATCGAAAGCTACGGGCTGGATGTCGGCTCACCGCCCAAGACCTTGCAGCAACTGGTCGAAAAGCCCGGCAACAGCGCCGGTTGGGCCGGACCGTACGCCAAGCCGTCGGACCTCAAGGACCCGTTCGGCCATGCCTTTGGCTATCGCTTTCCGGGCGAGCACGGCGCGTTCGACCTGATCTTCTATGGCCAGGATGGCCAACCTGGCGGCGAAGGCTACAGTGCCGACCTGGGCAACTGGGAATAACCCATGGCCAGCGCCCAACGCGGCTTTACCCTGCTGGAGATGCTGGTGGTGATCGTCTTGATCAGCATCGCGGCCGGGTTGGTCGGGTTTGGCCTGCAACAAGGCTTGCGCGCAGCGAAAGAGCGCCAGGCCGTGGGGCAGATTGTCGAGGCGCTGCGCAGCACGCGGGCGCGGGCGATTGTCAGTGGCACCACGCAAAGCACCGTTTTCGATTTGCGCAACTTGAGCGTCGAGGCGCCCGGTCGCCCGAAAAAACACTGGCCGGCCGAGTTGCAGGTGACGCTGCACACCGCCGAGCAAGCGGGCTCGGCGGTAGACTTCTACCCCGACGGCAGCTCCACCGGCGGCAACTTGCTGCTGGCCAATGGCAGCCGGCGTTGGCGCATCGACATTGGCTGGCTGACCGGCAGCGTCCAGTCCAAGGCCCTGCCATGAAGTACCAACGCGGTTTCACCCTGCTGGAAATGCTCGCCGCGCTGACGCTGATGGCGATCTGTAGCACGGTGCTGCTGGTCGCCTTTGGCCAAAGTGCACGCTCGCTGTTGCAGGTGGCCCATAGCGACCGCCTCACCCATGCCGCCTTGAGTGTGATGGACCAAGAGGGCACAGGGCCGTTGGCGAGCGGCACGCGCCAGGGCGAAATGGACGGCATCGCCTGGCAACTGCGCATTGCCCAACAGCCGAGCCGCATCGGCCAGGCGCACTTGTTTCGCCTGGACCTGAGCGTCAGCGAAGGCCCGCGCCAGGCGCAGTTCAGTACCTTGAAACTGCGTGCTGCCGGGGCCGGTTTGTGAAGCGCCGCCAGCAGGGCTTTACCCTGCTCGAAATCATGATCGTGCTCAGCCTGCTGGGGGTGCTGCTGACCCTGGTCGGCGGCGCGTTACTCGGTGCCAATCGAGCGGTGCTCAAGGCCCAGCGCTACACCGTCAGCCTGGATGAAATGCGCGCCGCCCAGCAGTTTTTGCGCACGGCCATCAGCGAGGCGTTACCGCTGGATGTGACCGAGGACGACAGCCAGGTCGATGGTTTTTTCGCCGGCGAGCCGCAGCGCATGCAGTTTGTGGCGACCCTGCCCGGTGTGCTCGGTGGCGGCATTCAGCGTTTCACCCTGCAACTGACCGGACCCGAGGCGCCGCGTGATTTGCAGGTGGCGTTCGCCCGGTTTGAGTCCCTGGCGCAAGTCAGCGTACCGGCCTCGCGCAGCGAGCCACAGGTGTTGCTCAGGGGCGTCGAAGACCTGCAATTGAGCTATCGCGGCCTGTCCCCCAAGGGGCAGGCCACCGGCTGGATCAACACGTGGCCGTGGCCCAAGCGCCTGCCCTACGCGGTGCGGATTGCCGCCCGGGTCAACGGCCCGGTGCCGTGGGTGACCCAAGTGGTGGCCTTGCGTTTGAACCTGTCCGGCGGAGCGCCCGAATGATCCAGCATCAACGCGGCGTGGCCCTGCTGCTGGTGCTCTGGGTGTTGGCCTTGCTCAGCCTGTTGCTCGGCGGATTGGCCGGCTGGGTGCAGTTGGAAACCCGCCAGGCCGCGTGGCATCGCCAGCACACCCAGGCGGTGCTGGCCGCAGAGGCGGGCGTGGCGCTGGCGATGCAAGCCGTGGCCGACCCGTCGCAGCGCAAGCAATGGATTGCCGACGGGCGTGAAATCCCGCTGGTGTTTGACGACGCGCAGTTGCACGTAAGCCTGCGCAGCGAGCGCGGCAAGTTGTACCTCAACAGCGCCGAGGTGGGCGATTTTGCGCGCCTGGCCCTGGCCTGCGGTGCCACCCAGGCCCAGGCCAAGCAATTGGCCAGGGACTTGGAGATGCGCCGCAACCAAGGCCTGGCGCCGTTTCGGGTGGTGGAAGAAGTCCGGCAGTTGCCCGGCATGACCCAGGCGCTGTACAGCGCGCTGGTGCCGGAAATCAGCCTGTGGAGCGGCCTGGACCGGCCCGACCCGGCCTTCGCCAGCCCGTTGATGCGCCACGCCCTCAACCTGCCACACGCCAGCGCGGTGGGTGCCGATCCCGGTGATGTGCTGGTGGTCAGCAGCCGCGCCCAACGCCCCGGCGGTTACCACGCCGAGCTGCAAGCCACGGTGTTATTGAGCCCCGCGCAAGGCAGCGCACAACCTTATCGAGTCCTACGTTGGCAAGAATAAATAGATACCTGGAGCCCGCCGTACAGCGTTGGCAAGGCAGCCTGTTGCAACAGGGCTGGGACCTGTGGCTCAAGGAGCTGCGTGGCTGCCTGCCTGGCTGGTTGTTGCCCCATGACATGCCCGAGCGCGTCTACCCGTGGCCGCTCACAGCGCCGGTGCAAAAGCTCCCCGGAGAGACACGCCAGGTGGTGTTGCTGGCACCTGACGCGGTGCTGGTGCAAAGCCTGCAATTGCCGGTGGCCGCCGCACGCAACCTGTCGACGGTGGTCGGCTATGAACTGGACCGCTTCACCCCGTTCGACGCCGCCCAGTTGTACTTTGTCGCCCGCCAGGAACGCCGCACAGCCACCCATCTGCAGGTGACGCTGGTGGCAATCCTGCGCGAGCGCCTGGACCAGATCCTCGACGACTGCGCGGCACTTGGCTTGCACCCCCACGCCGTGGATGTCTACGACAGCGCGGGCGTGCCCATGGGCATCGACCTGCTGCCGGCGCCGTTGCGTCCGCGCCAGCGCCCTGCGGGCAAGGGCTTGCAACGCAGCCTGCCGTGGCTGTGCGGCGCCTTGCTGATTGCCGCCATGCTGCTGTGGCTCAACGACCGCCAGCGCGTACTCGACGCCATGCAGCACAGCGTGCGTGCGCAAAAGGCCCAGGTCGCCGAAATCCAGGCCCTGCGCCAGCAACTGCTCAATACCCGCGGCGCCGCGCAGTACTTGATCCGCCGCAAGGCCGCGCAGCCGCCCCTGGCCGCGCTGCTCAGCGAACTGACCGCCTGCCTGCCGCCCGACACCTGGATCGACCAGTTGGAAGTCAACGACGGCGCCGACGTGTCCTTCTCCGGGCAAAGCGCCAAGGCCAGTGCGTTGATCACCCGCATCAAGAACTGTCGCAGCCTGGAAAACGCCCAGTTCGAAGGGGTGATCCAACCCGATGCGCAAACCGGCAAGGATCAGTTTTCCTTGCGCGCCCACCTGCACCAGGAGGCCGCCGATGCGCCGACCACTGACACCCCGTGAACGCCGTGGCGCCGCGTTGATTGTCCTCGCGCTGGTGCTCGGCGCCGCCTATTGGCTGTTGATCGACAGCTGGTTTGCCGGCCCGTTGCGCACCTTGGGCGAACAGGCCGAGCAACTGCGCGAACAGCAGCAACGCTACGCCGGCGTGTTGCGCCAGGGCGACAGCCTGCGCCGGCAACTCGAAGAAGCGCGCCAGGACCCGGCCAGCAGCACCAGCCTGTTGCCCGGCGATGACCCCAGCGCCGTGGCCGCCGACTTGATGCAGCGCATCGCCGACCTGATCAACAGCCGCGCCGGCCTCGGTGGCGGCTGCAGCCTGACCCAGCGCATGCCCATCACCCCGGAGCAGGACGATGCCGAGCCCTATCGCCAAGTCAAAGTCAGCCTGACCCTCAACTGCGCCATCGAGCCCTTGACCGCGATCCTGCATGAGCTGGAGTACCAGCGGCCGTTTCTGTTTGTCGATGAAATGAGCATCCGCCGCGCCCCGAATGCCCCCGCCAGTGGCGGCGCCGGCAAGCTGGTGGTGCACCTGTTGGTGCGCGGCTACCTGCAACCGGCCGCCGCCGCGCAGGTGCGCCGATGATCAGCACCTTGCGTCCCCTGGAATGGGGTTTGATCAGCGTGGCCGGGCTGTTGGGTGTGCTCATGGCCGGCATCCTCAGCAGCATCGGCGACGCGCCTCAGTGGTTACCGCCGCCCGCGCCCGATACCCGCGCCAATGCCTCGGCCAAGGTGCTGGTGGCCCCGAGCGCAACCCTGGACAGCCTGGCCGGCACGTGGCAGGCGCCGTTGTTCAGCCCCGACCGCAGCCCCGACCGTGCGGTGGGCCAAGGCGCTGTCTCCAGCCTGTCGAGCCTCACGCTGACCGGCATCGTCCTCGACGGTGACCTGCGCGTGGCGTTGCTCAAGCGCGCCGACGGTCCACCCTTGAAAGTCCATCAGGACCAGACCCTGCCCAACGGCTGGCGCCTGGAACACCTGACCCCCCGCGACGCCCGTTTCGTACTTGACGGCCGCAGCCAGACCCTGAGCCTGCGGGCCCTGCGTTTGCCGCCGCCGTCCAGTACACCGCCGATTACCCTTCCTCACGAGTCCACCCCTTGATCGATACTTTCCCTGGCGCCTTGCGCACCACCGCATTTTGCCTGGCCACCGCCGTCGCCCTCGGTGGCTGCGGGACATTCCCCGAACACCTCGACCCGGACGAAGCCCTGCTGCACGAAGCGATGCAGGGCACCGGCTCACAACGTCCGCCCGTGGACCCGGCCAGTGAACAGACCCCGGTCGACAACGGCCAGCCCCAGGCAAACACGCCGCCCCAGCGCCAACTGATTCGCGGCAACCAGCAGTTCGTGCGCCAACCGGTTGCGGCGGCGTCGGCGAAGGAGGAGGGCGGCGGCGACATCGTGTTCAACTTTGCCGACCAGCCGATTGAAGCGGTGATCAACAGCGTGATGGGCGACCTGCTGCATGAGAACTACAGCATCGCCCAGGGCGTGAAGGGCAACGTCAGCTTCTCCACCTCCAAACCGGTGAACAAACAGCAGGCATTGTCGATTCTGGAAACCCTGCTGTCCTGGACCGACAACGCGATGATCAAGCAGGGCAGTCGTTATGTGATCCTGCCGGCCAACCAGGCGGTGGCGGGCAAGCTGGTGCCGGAGATGCGCGTGTCGCAGCCGTCCAGTGGCCTGTCGGCGCGGTTGTTTCCGTTGCGCTACATCTCTGCCACTGAAATGCAGAAACTGCTCAAGCCGTTCGCCCGGGAGAATGCATTCTTGCTGGTGGACCCGGCGCGCAATGTCCTGAGCCTGGCCGGTACCCCCGAGGAACTGGCCAACTACCAGGACACCATCGACACCTTTGATGTGGATTGGCTCAAAGGCATGTCCGTCGGTGTGTTCGGCCTGCAACGGGCCTCGGTGGCCGAGTTGATGCCCGAACTGCAAAAGATGTTCGGCCCCGACAGCGGCATGCCCCTGGCGGGCATGGTGCGATTCCTGCCGATCGAGCGCACCAACTCGGTGGTAGCGATTTCTTCGCAACCGCAATACTTGAGTGAAGTCGGCGACTGGATCCACACCATCGACGAAGGCGGCGGCAACGAACCGCAGATGTACGTGTACGACGTGCGCAACATGAAGGCCAGCGACCTCGCCAAGTACCTGCGGCAGATCTACGGCAGCGGCGCGATCAAGGACGACACCCCGGCCAAGGTCGCCCCCGGTTTGCGCACCGCGACCTTGTCGTCGCCGGGCACCAACAGCACGTCCGGCAGCACACCGGGTGGGCTGAATAACAGCCAGCCAGTGGTCGATGACGAAGCGCAGGAGCCCGAAGCCGAGGACAGCGCCGAACCGGAAACCACCGAAGGCGCCCCGGCGAAAAGCCTCGACGCCGGCACGCGGATCACCGCGCAAAAAAGCAGTAACCAACTGCTGGTACGCACCCGTCCGGTGCAGTGGAAAGAAATCGAATCGGCGATCAAACGCCTCGACAACCCGCCCCTTCAAGTGCAGATCGAGACGCGCATTCTTGAGGTCAAACTCACTGGTGAACTGGACCTGGGCGTGCAGTGGTACCTGGGGCGCCTGGCGGGCAATTCCACCAGCACCACCGTGGCCAACGCTTCCGGCAGCCAAGGTGCGCTGGGCGGTGGCGGGGCCGGGTTGGGGGCGGCGGATTCGCTGTTCTATTCCTTCGTCAGCTCCAACCTGCAGGTGGCGTTGCACGCGCTGGAAACCAACGGCCGCACCCAAGTGCTGTCGGCGCCGTCGCTGGTGGTGATGAACAACCAGCCGGCGCAGATCCAGGTGGGGGACAACATTCCCATCAGCCAGACCACCGTCAACACGGGCACCTCGGACACCACCTTGAGCAGTGTTGAATATGTGCAGACGGGGGTGATCCTCGACGTGGTGCCACGGATCAATCCGGGTGGGTTGGTGTACATGGATATTCAGCAGCAGGTCAGTGATGCGCAGGACCAGGCTTCTACTAACAGCGACACGCCGGCGAATCCGCGTATTTCTACGCGGTCGGTGTCGACGCAGGTGGCGGTGCAGAGTGGGCAGACGGTGTTGTTGGGGGGGTTGATCAAGCAGGACAACGCTGAGAGTGTCAGTGCCGTGCCTTATCTTGGGAAGATTCCGGGGTTGCGGTGGTTGTTTGGGAATACCAGCAAGTCCAAGGATCGGACGGAGTTGATTGTGTTGATTACGCCCAGGGTGATTACCAGCAGTAGCCAGGCGCGGCAGGTGACGGATGATTATCGGCAGCAGATGCAGTTGTTGAAGCCGGCTAACTGAAGGAACGTGGGAAAATGTGGGAGGTGGGGCGATGGCGATTGGGCTGAGTACATATCCGTTGTTTGGGTAACGGCCACTTAGGGTTCCGCTCTTACAGCGGGTCACTTTTGTAAAGGCACAAAAGTAACCAAAAGGCCTTCGCCCCACCACTCGGCCCCTCGCCTAGGCTCGGTGTG
>NZ_JADDUM010000324.1 GCF_015163715.1 Pseudomonas cyclaminis | reverse complement strand
TCGGCGCCCTGGGCACTGGCATCGGCCAGCAACAGCGCGGCCGGGCGCGCCACTTTGGACAGGCGCAGCTCATCCATGGCCCCGGCGAACGGCAAGTGCGTGCTACCGGCTTCCGGCAGGTCGGCGCCCACCGCCAACGGCGTGTTGAACGCCGGCATGGCCACCGCAAGGCTGGCGGTTTCACGGCCGTTGACATACAGCGCGACTTTTTCACCCTCGGCGGTGAACGCCAGGTGCTGCCATTGGCCGGGGTTCAGCGGCTGGGTCGAGACGGCGCGCTGGCCGTCGATGTCCACAAACGGCATACCCTGGTTCAAGCCCAGCAACAGGCTGTGGGCGCCGTCGCGACGGGCCAGGACGATTTGCTCGCCACTGGCCTGATCCAGGCGCAACCAGGCGCTGACGGTAAAAGCACCACCTGCGGCGTGTTGCAGCGATGGGCTGGCCGGCAACATCAGCGGCTGGCCGCCGAACTGCAAGGCGCGACCGATCACGCCGTCGATGCTCGCACCGGTGGCGTTCAACGCGGTGTTGGCGTAGGCGGTGGTGTCCCGTGGCGGCGTCGCATTGGCGCCGTCAAAGTGATAGAGCGCGGTGTAATTGGGGTCAAATGCCAGCTGGCCGTTAGCAGTGGCCGGGGCCTTCTGGTTGCCGTAGTACATCCACAAATCCTGGCGTTGACCACCTTCGACCTTGGGCACATCGACCCAGATCAGCGCCATGCCCATCAATGGATCAAAGCTCTCGATCTGGTGATTGAACACGGTCTTGTCATCGGCACTAACAAAGCGCAGGTCGCTGCCGTCGTCCTTGACCCCGTCAAAGGTGAAATTGCCGGTGTGCAGGCGCACCAGCAGCGCGGTGCGCCCCAAGGCCTGATTGATCGCGGCGCCTTGGGCGGTGGTGTCTACCGAGATCTGTTTGCGGTAGTGCCAATCGTCCTGCCACCAGGCGTGGGCGGTGGCCGGGAGCGCGAAGCCCAGGCAGATCAACAGGCTCAGAAATAGGCGTTGCATGGGTGAAGTCTCCGGAAGAAAAAGTCAGAACGTCGCCTGCACACTGAAGTGCAGTCGCGAATCCTGTTTCTGGGTGTTCGGTCCATCGAGCAGCGGGTAGCCCCAATCCAGGCTGCCGGACAACCATTTGCTCAAACTGGCGCGGGTGCCCAGGCCGACACTGGCCAGGCTGTATTCGTCTTCTTGCTCGGGCAGCGGGTCTGCAGGCGCAGGCGCGCACCTTCGGCGAACGCGTAGAAGCGCCACTCCTGCACATAACTGCCGAGGAACTTGGCCAGGGACGGCGTGCGCAGCTCCTGGGACAGCAGCACGCCTTCATCGCCGGTGCGTTCCGCCGCCAGGTAGCCGCGCACCGAAGTGGCGCGCCGGCGGAATACTGCTCGTTGGACACCAGCGGCCCCGAGGCCAATTGGAAACCGGCCTTGGATGCCGACTGCCAGTCGTTGGCGAAGGTGTAGCTGTAATTCAGATCGCCCTTGAGCACGGCAAAACTGGCGCTGGCCTTGTAGCGCTTGTAATCGAATTCTTCGGCGTCGCTGCCGTAGCCAAAGAAGGCGCGGGTGCCAACCACCAGGTTCAAGCCCAGGCCCAACTGGGATTGCTCGGTGTAGCGGTAGCCGTTGTAACCCAGGGTGAACGGCGCGTACTTGAGCGGCACCTGGTCGCTGCTGGAACCGAATTTCATTTGCTCGTCGAAGTCTTTGAAGTCGATACCGAACGAGAAAGAATTGGCCCAATTGCCGGCGGCCGGCAGGTTGTAGATCGCCGACACCCCGTAGGAATGGCCCTTGCCGAGCACGTTGCTGCCACCGATCGTGGCGATATTGCTGTCGGACTGGTAGCCGGAGAATTGCAAGGTCCAGCGCTCATCCAGCGGCGCGCTGTAGGAGCCCGACCAGACCTTGGCGTTGTCGGTGTCCTGGGGCGCGGTGAAGTACGTCAGGGAAATGCTGTGGCCCAGTTGCCACAGGTTGTCATAGCCCAGGGTCGCGACCGAGCGCAGCTTCTCGGTGTCGGCGCTGTAGTCGTTGTTCAGGCCGATACTGGCGTGCCAGGGGTTCTGGTCTTCCACCTGCAAATCCACATCCATGGTGCCGGGGCGCTGGCCTTCGCGCACCAGCGGCGTAACCTGGCGCCCGGCACTGCGGTTGAGCCCGGCCAACTGGGTTTGCACGCTGGCAAAGTCCGGCACCGCGCCCTCCTCCAGGGCCGGCACTTGCTCGCGGATTTCCACCGGTGAGTAGTGCTTGGCACCCACCACCCGCACCCGGCCAACCTTGGTTTCGCTGACTTGCAGGTAGACGATGCCGTCATCGACCTTCTGCTCCGGCAGCTCCACAAACACCGACTGGTAACCGCGTGCCTGGTAGATCTTCTGCAGCGCCTCACGGGCGCCTTCGATATCGTCGAGGGTCTTTTGCGGGCCCAGGAAGGGGTATACCGCCTCCTCGATGGTGGCCGCATCGAGCACGGTATTGCCGCGCACGAAGTACTCGTTGACGTCCACTTTGCGTGCCGGTGCCGCGTCCTCCGCCAACGCGGGGTGGACCATGGCCCCCAGCGTCAAGCAGCACAGCACCAGCGTTGATTTGAACAGATGCTCCACACCGCCCCCTGACGTTCTAATGGTTATCGCCGCTGCCACCGGCACGGCGCCCGGCCGGCTCAATTGCTGGCGGTCGAAGTGTTGCCGTGCCGGGCCAGCCAGGTGTGCAGCAAGGCGAAGTTCAACGAGAACTCCGGCATGTGCAGCAAGGCGCCACAAAACACGTCACCGATGATTTTCTGGATGAGCTGCACCGCCCGCGGGTTGTTGAGCAGCGTGGCGATGTCACGGGTGAGCACATGGATGCTCCAGACCTTCTGGTTCAGGTCCAGGCCGACGAACCAGCGGAACAGCAGGTTGTAGTTCAGCTGTTCATGCAGTTGCTGCTCGCTGGGCACCGAGTACAGCAGTTGCAGCAGCAGGATCTGCAGCACGGTCTGCGGCGCGATCAACATCGAAGGCTCGGCCACCAGCCAGTCGCGGTGCTGGTCGAGGACGTCGTCGATCTGCGGGCGCAGCAACACCAGGGAATGGCCGGCGGGGATGTAGCTGGAGACTTCCTTCAACGCGCCCTGCCAATCGTCCTGGGAGACGATCCACACCCAGGGTGCGCCGTAGCGATAGACCGACACCGGCTTCTTGCGCGCGGCTTCGACGATCTTTGACAGGCGCTGGTCGAGCTCCTGCATGCCGACTTTTGAATAACGTTCCATAGATCCCATTGCCCCACTCCTGGCGTCCTGCTGGCGGCTTTGAAAACACCTGAGTGGTGTTCTTGAGCGCGTTACACAGGAGAGACGGGGGTGGGCGTTGACTACCGAACTTTTGTCATGAAAGCTTCATTTTTTGTGTTCTTGGGGGGTGGGTGAATATCCGTTTCTTCGGTAACGGCTGCTTACGGTTCCGCCCTTACGGCGGCTCACTTTTGGAAGAGCCCAAAAGTAAGCAAAAGGCTCTTGCCCCAACACTCG
>NZ_JADDUM010000323.1 GCF_015163715.1 Pseudomonas cyclaminis | reverse complement strand
CGTCGACGATAAACCGGATGATGGAACCGAGCGCCTGGCCCAACCACTCGAAAAAGCTTTCTACCTGCATGTGCGTGTCCTGATAAGAGGTGGGCGTGTCTGTGCCTTTGGTTGTCAATGCAACAGGCTAGTTCCCTACCAGCATAGAGGTTTGCCCGTTTGAATTTGCGTTTAGTTGCCCGCTGGACCCTGGCGACCCTCCTGTTGGTGATTGCCCTGCTGTGGCTGGCCGACCGTATCTGGCCGCTGCCCCTGCCCAAGGATGACCTGGCGCGGGTGGTGCTGGCCGAGGATGGCACGCCGTTGTGGCGGTTTGCCGATGCTAATGGGGTGTGGCGCTACCCGGTGCAAACCAGCGACGTCTCGCCGTATTACCTGGACGCCGTGCTCACCTACGAAGACCGCTGGTTCTACCAGCATCCAGGCGTAAACCCGCTGGCGTTGGCGCGTGCGACCTGGCAGAACCTGACCGGCGCTCGGGTGGTGTCGGGTGGCAGCACCTTGTCGATGCAGGTCGCCCGTTTGCTCGACCCGCATTCACGCACCTTTCACGGTAAGTTGCGCCAGCTGTGGCGCACGGCGCAGTTGGAATGGCACCTGTCCAAGGAACAAATCCTTAACCTCTATCTGAACCGCGCCCCGTTTGGCGGCACGTTGCAGGGCGTGGCTGCGGCCAGTTGGGCCTACCTGGGCAAATCCCCGGCGCAATTGACCCATGCCGAAGCGGCCTTGCTTGCCGTGTTGCCCCAGGCGCCTAGCCGCTTGCGTCCGGACCGCCATCCGCAGCGCGCCCAGCAGGCTCGGGACAAGGTCTTGCGCCGCCTCGCCGAGTTTAAGGTGTGGCCGCAATCGGCGGTCGACGAAGCCCTTGAAGAACCGCTGCTGCTTGCCCCGCGCCTGGAACCGAGCCTGGCCCCCTTGCTCGCCCGCCGCCTGAATCGCCCCGACAGCCCGCCGCTGATCCGCACCACCGTGGACGCCACCCTGCAACGGCGCCTCGAAGACCTGTTGCTGGGCTGGCGCGCACGGTTGCCGGAGCACACCTCGGCCGCGATCCTGGTGGTGGAAGAGGAAACCATGGCCGTGCGGGCGTATCTGGGCTCGGTGGACATCAACGACGCCAGGCGCTTTGGCCATGTGGACATGATCAGCGCGTTGCGCTCGCCAGGCTCGACCTTGAAACCCTTCCTGTATGGCATGGCCCTGGATGAGGGGCTGATTCACTCCGAGTCGCTGCTGCAGGACGTGCCCCGGCGGTATGGCGATTACCGGCCGGGCAATTTCTCCATGGGGTTTACCGGCGCGGTGCCGGCGAGTACTGCGTTATCCAGCTCCCTGAACCTGCCGGCGGTGCAGTTGCTGGAAGCCTACGGGCCCAAGCGATTTGCCGCCGAGATGCGCATCGGCGGTGTGCCCCTGGCATTGCCTGCATTGGCCGAGCCGAACCTGGCGCTGATCCTCGGCGGCGCGGGCAGCCGTCTGGAAGACCTGGTGGGCGGTTACAGTGCCTTCGCCCGGGGCGGTAAAAGCGCGTCCATCCGATTACAGCCTGACGACACGTTGAGAGAACGGCCAATGCTGTCGCCGGGTTCTGCCTGGATTGTGCGGCGCATCCTCAGTGGGCAAGCGCGGCCGGATCGCGACCCGCGTGCCGAGCTGGTGCAGCGCCCGGTGCTTGCCTGGAAAACCGGCACCAGCTACGGCTTTCGCGATGCCTGGGCGATTGGCGTAGGGCCGCGTTATTTGATCGGCGTGTGGATCGGCCGACCGGACGGCACGCCCGTGCCGGGCCAGTTCGGCTTGGCGTCGGCGGCACCACTGATGTTGCAGGTGCATGACGTGTTGACCAACCGCGACAGCCAACGCGGCATCAGCGCGCCGGTTTTACCGGTGCCGGCCAATGTCGGCGTGGCGGCGATCTGTTGGCCCCTGGGCCAGCCGATGAGCCGCAGCGATCCGAATTGCCGGCGCCAACGCTTCGCCTGGACCCTGGACAACACCACGCCGCCGACCTTGCAGGCGTTGGACCAACCAGTGAGTGTGGGCTTGATGGAAAGTATCTGGGTCAACGCCAAGGGCCTGCGGGTTGACGCGCATTGCCCTGGTGCAGTCGCCCGCAATATTGCCCTGTGGCCCGCGCCGCTGGAACCTTGGCTGCCAAGGGCCGAACGCCGCGAAGCACGCATCCCGGCCGCCGATCCGGATTGCCCGCCACCGGCGCTGGCCGCGTCTTCGCCGCTGTCCATTGTCGGCGTGCGTGAAGGCGACCAACTGCGCCTGCCCGCCGCCAGCCAACAAACCCTGCGCCTGAAAATCTCGGCCCTGGGCGGCAGTGGTCGGCGCTGGTGGTTCCTCAATGGCGCGCCGTTGGGGGACAGTGCCAATCAGGACTTCATCAATGCCAGTTTCGAGCGGTTGGGGCGCTATCAGCTCAGTGTGTTGGATGAGGCCGGTCAAACGGCCAGGCTTGAATTCAGTGTGGTGGATTAGGGCCTCATCGGGGGCAAGTCTGAGGGTCACCACAAGTGATTCACTTGCCTTGAAGGCTCATCCCCCGGAAGCTATACCCCTTCAGGAGCCCCCTATGAACCTCGAACACCTCACCGAACGCCTGCACCGCATCCGCGATACCAACGACTGGAAGCAGTTCCACAGCCCGAAAAACCTGGCCATGGCCGCCAGCGTGGAAATGGCCGAGCTGGTGGAAATTTTCCAATGGCTGACCGAAGACCAATCCCGCCAGTTGCCCGCCGACAAACTCGCCCACGCCGGGCAGGAAGTCGGCGATATCGTGCTGTACCTGCTGCTGCTGTGCAGTGAGCTGGGCCTGGACATGAACGAAGTGGTGCGCGCCAAACTGGCTGACAGCGAACGGCGGTTTGCCCATGAGTGACCGTCATTTCGACCAGTTGGCCACGCGCTTTGCCGAGAAAATCTACGGCGGTGCCAAAGGCGCGATTCGCCTGGCGGTGCTTCAGGCCGACTTGATTGAGGCTCTGCCGGCACGCCCGTTGCGCGTGCTGGATATCGGCGCGGGGCTTGGGCATATGTCGCTGTGGCTTGCCGAGCGCGGTCACCAGGTGACCCTGGCCGAACCCGCCGAGCCGATGCTTGAAGGTGCGCGCCAGCGCTTCGCCGAGGCCGGGCAGACGGCGACCTTTATCCATGCGCCCTGGCAAGACCTGCTCGGCCAGCTCACCGAACCTTACGACCTGGTGCTGTGCCACGCGGTGCTGGAATGGCTGGCCGAACCCCATGCAATCCTGCCGGTGCTGCACCAACTGACGGTGCCGGGTGGCTGGCTGTCCCTGGCGTTCTACAACCGTGATGCGCTGATCTATCGCAACCTGCTCAAAGGCCACTTCCGCAAAATGCGCAAGAACGACATGGCCGGCGAAAAGCAGAGCCTGACCCCGCAACAGCCTCTCGACCCGCGCGAATTGGCGGCGCAACTCGACGGGCTGTGGCAGGTCGAAAGCCAAAGTGGCGTGCGCGTTTTCCACGACTATATGCCGGTGGAATTCCAGGCCCGCGTGAACTTACAGGACCTTGTAGAGATGGAACTCGCTCACCGTCGTCACCCAAGCTTTGCCGGACTTGGGCGTTATTTGCACTGGATCTGCCGTCCGGTTTAAGCGGCCCAGTCTGCGGAGGTCGAAATGCGTCGTCTCTGTTTGATCCTGTTATCCCTCGGGCTGGGCGCGTGTTCCAGCCCCAACCCTTATGTGGCCGCGTCTGCGCCCCTGCCACCGGCGCCGGCCCAGGCAGCCACCACCTTTGATGCCAGTGCGTATCCTGCGCCGGTGCGCGACTACGGCGCCTACCGTAATTGGGCGTGGCGCAACGGCCAACTGCCGGCGGGCTCGGCCTGGGCGGATTCGGCGCAAATTGCCGAAGCCGTCAGCGGCGCCCTCGACCAACGCGGTCTGCGGCCCTTGCACGACAACCGGGCGCCCGACGTGCTGGTCAGCGCGGACGTGCACCTGGAGAAGCGTCTCAAGCAAGTCCAGGATGACTACGGCTACGGTTACGGCGGCTACAACCGCTACGGCAATGGCTACGGGATGTACAACTCGGCGCCGATCGTGCGCACTTACGAGGTGACGGTAGCCGTGGTGCGGGTCAACCTGTTTGACGCCCGCAGCGGTCAGCCCGTGTGGAGCACCAGCGCCGAAACTGCCAGCCAGGGCAGCCTCGGCGAACGCGCCGATGCCTTGCGCCAGGCGGTGCAAAAGGCCATGAGCGCCTACCCGCCCCGTTAACCGCTATTCTCATTTCAAGCGCCGTTCGCTCTTTGGAGAAAAATCATGTTTCGTCGCATCGCTACGCTCGCTTTTGTCGTGCTGCTGGGCGGTTGCCAGACCAGCCAGGTCAACCACGACTTTGACGCCAGCCGAGATTTCGGCGCCTACCGCAACTGGGCCTGGAAAGACCCGGCCCTGCAATACCGCCCCGATGATCCACGGATCAAGAGCGACCTCACCGAACAACGCATCCGCCAAGCCGTGGGCGAGCAACTCGACCAACGCGGCCTGCGCCCCGCCGCAGCCGGTACCAAGGCCGACCTGACCGTGCAGGCCTACCTCATCGTCGAGGACCGCCAGCAACAAGTCACCACCAACTACGGCGGCGCGTGGGGCGGCCCGTGGAATGGCTACTGGGGCGCGCCGATGTACAACGAAACGCGCAACATCACCTACAAGGTGGCGACCATCCAGATCGACCTGCTCGATGGCAAGGACGGCAAACTGGTGTGGCGCGGCAGCGATGAACAGATGATGAGCAGCACACCCAACCCGCAGGACCGTGATAACGCGATCCGCACGACGGTGACGCGCATCCTTTCCAGCTACCCGCCGCACTGACCTGGCCCCGCCACTGGATCAACCCGAACCGCAATTTGTGGCCACTGGCCAACGCACATCCCAAGCCTTGTCTACACTCCACAGCACCTACGGAGAGTAAGCGCTAAGGAGTGCCTTGATGTCTCCCCGACCTGGTTTCAGACAGCGTGGTGCGATTGGCTTGATGGCGGCGGGGACCCTGGCCGTGGCCATGGTTTTCATGCTGCTGGCAGTGGACAGCGGTCGCCTGTACCTGGAAAAGCGCAAATTGCAGTCCATCGCCGACAGCGCCGCCCTGGAAGCGGCAGGGCGTAGCGGCGTGTGCACGCCAACCTCCACCGCCAATGACTTCGCCGTGCAGAACGCTACCCGTAACGGTTTCACCGTGGTCGCCGGCGACACCACCCGGGGCCTGGCCGTGACCTGCGGCACACTGGCGACCAACGCCAGCAATATCCGCGTCTATACCGCCGATGCCAGCAAGAACGACGCAATCCGCGTGGTGGCGACTAACAGCGTGATGACCAGCATCGCCGGCGGTATCTGGAACATGTTCAGCGGCACGCCGATGTCCACGCAAACCGTGCTGACCGCCACCGCCGTGGCCGCGTTTGCACCGCCGGTCGCACAACTGACGATTCGCAGCAGCCTGGCAACGGTCGATTCCACCAAATCCCCGCTGCTCAACCTGGTGTTCGGCAATCTGCTCGGCGGCAGCCTGTCGATTACGGCAGCCGGCTGGAATGGGTTGTTGCAGACCAACGTCAACCTGCTCGGCTTCCTTGACCAACTGGCGGTGCAATTGACCGTGACCGCTGGCGACTACGATGCATTGCTCAACACCGCCGTGTCCGCCAGCCAACTGATCGATGCCACCGTGAAGGTGCTGCAAAAAAATGGCGCGGTGGCCACGGCGGTGATCAACGATGTGATCTCCGTGAAGGCCATTGCCCCCAATACCCAACTGTTGAAAGTAGGCGACTTGTTGAAGGTCGCCACCGGAACCCCCGCCGCCGCGCTGAATACCAATGTGCAACTGTTTCAGCTATTGGAAGCGGTAGCGCAGTTGTCCAGCAGCAAAAGTGCGGTGAGCGCGGCGACCCAGGTGAGTATTCCGCTGGTGGGCAATGTGTCGATCCAGACCAAGGTGATTGAGTCGCCGCAACTGTCGGCGATAGGCAACCCCGTGTTGGCCAAGGCCGGGCTGTTGAAAAGCCCGCCAACCGACCAGATTTTCGTGCGCACCGCGCAAGTGCGAACCCTGGTGATGGTGCAGGCGCCGATTCTTAGTGTGGTATCCGGCGTCTCGTCCATCTTGGCGGGCTTGACGACCCCGGTATCGAAGGTGGTCGGCGGCCTGCTCAACCTGAACCTGCCCGCTGTGGTGGGCGGTATCTTGTGTGCCGTCGGCTGCAATGTGGCGGATGTGGACATCACGGAAACGTTGTCGATCTACATCGAAGCGGCCAGCGCCGAGAGCCACGTCACCGACTACAGTTGCGCCACACCGGCGACCAAGTCGCTGACCGTGCAGGCCACCACGTCCCTTGCCACCTTGGGTGTCGGTTATGTGGACGCTGCGTCGGCGTTTTCGTCGTCGGCTGCGGTGAATGTGCAACCGATCCGGCTGATCGATTTTGGCGAGAAATACTGCCTGCTGACCTTGATCTGCGGGCCGCGTACCGCCGGGGTCGGCGGCGGCTTGAACCTGCGCGCCCTGACCACGGTGGCGGCGCAGACCAGCCCCATGGTGTTTCTGCCGGTGGCGGAGATGAACGCGACGCCCACCTATAAAAACGCGCCCGGCACCGCCAATATCGTCAACAGCCTCGGCACCACCTTGAGCGGCTTGCAGGTCACTTACGTGCCGCCCACCGGCAGTTCGACGAACAACCCCACCGCCACAGTGACGACGGCACTGGCGTCGATCGTCAGCTCCGTGGTTGGACTGATCCAAACCGTGCTGGCGCCGATCCTCGATCCCATCGTCAACACGCTGCTGGCGGCGCTGGGGATTAACCTGGGCAACGCCGAAGTCGGCGCCAACCTGACCTGCCACATGGGCCGTGCCTATCTGGTGATCTGAAGGATGGGCAACTCCACGCAAAACCGCGCACCGTCGGCACCATTGCTGACGCTCAGGCGTCCGCCCATGTTCTCGACGATCCCGTAGCTCACCGACAGCCCCAGCCCGGTGCCCACGCCAATCGGCTTGGTGGTGAAGAACGGCTCGAAAATCCGCTCCATCAGGCGCGGGTCAATGCCACCGGCGTTGTCTTCCACCCAGATGCGCACATGACGACTGTCATGCTCGCTGTGCAGCGCAATCCACGGCTGCAACTGCGGATTTTTCTCGCGCTGGCCGAGCAGCGCATCGCGGGCGTTGACCACCAGGTTGATCAGCACTTGTTCGAGCTGATCGACGTAGCCATTGACCTGCACGACGAAGTCCGCCGGCATCACCCGCAGATCGAGGCCTTTGCCCTTCACCCCTTCGCTGAGCAACGACAACGCGCCTTCGACCGCCTGTGCAGGATCAAACGGTTGCTGCTCGATCTCCGAGCGGCGACCGAACACGCGCATATGGTCAACCACCCGCGCCGCACGCTGCACCTGGGCGTCGATGCGCTGGAGTTTTTCGGTGAGGTAGTCGACCGACGCGTCGCCGCTGTTCAGGCGCTTGAGCACGTTGACGATGGCCATGCGCATGACGTTCAACGGTTGATTGATCTCGTGGGCCAGCCCGGTGGCCATTTCGCCGAGGGTGGCCATTTTCGCGCTTTGGGTCAGTTGTTGCTGGGAGCGGCGCACTTCGGTGTTATCGCGGCCCACGGCCTGGACTTCCACCAGTGTGCCGTTTGCGTCGAAGACTCCACGGTCAGACCACACCCACCAGGCGTGCTCGCGGCCGGGCAGTTCCAGGCTGATTTCGGCGGTGCTCACCGGGAACTCCGGCGTCAGTTGGCGGATGCGTTGCACAAAGGCCTGGCGCTGTTCGTCCGACAGCCAATGGCCCAGGTTCACCCCCGGCAGTTGCGTCGGCGGGCATTCCAGGTAGTTGGCCAGCGGCGTGTTGCCGAAGGTCAGGGTCAGGTCCGGAAGGTAGCGGCAGATCATCGCCGGCGAATCCTCCACCAGGATGCGGTAGCGCTCTTCGCTTTGCTTGACGTGCTCGGCGGCCAGGGTCGCTTCGGTCACGTCCAGCCACAGGCCGACGGCTTCTACCGGCAGGCCGAGGTCATCGCGCAGCAACTTGGCTTCGTCGAGCAGCCAGTGGTAGTGGTCCTGTTTGTCGCGTACGCGATAGCGGCTGCGCACGGTGCCTTCGCGCAGCAGTTGGCGGGTGCGTTCGAAATAGACATCGCGGTCGTCGGGGTGGATCAACGACAGCAGGTTGTCGTGATTGCAGTCGTCGAGGGTCCAGCCCAGCAGCGGCAGCAGGCTGTCGCTGAAGAACGCCGGGTGCAGAGCGCCGCTGACATAACGCTGTACATAGATGACGGCCGGAGAGCTGGCGATCAGGTTATCCAGACGTGCGTGGGCGGCGGCGGCTTGCAGTTGCTGGTTCTTGATATCGCTGATGTCGAGCATCACGCCGATCCAGCGCTGGCTGTCGCCCAGCCCCAGCACCTGGCCCTGCACGCGGTACCACAGCGGGTGGCCGTCGGCGTCGCTGCGTTGCAGGCGCACGCTGGCGAGCAGCGGTTTGCCCAGGACTTGCAGATCGTGCAGGCGGCTGTCGAGTTCCTGGCGGTCGGCAGGGTGGATCAGTTCGAGCCAGGCTGCCTGTGGCTGGCGCCTGGCGCCATCTTCCTGGCCCAGACTGCGTAACAACTGCGGGGCGAGCTGGATTTCGCGGGTGGCCGGCAGCAACTCCCACCAGCCGGTGCCGAGCAGGCCTTGCAAGGCTTCTACGCGCTCCAGCTGTTGATGGTAACGCTGCTCGCGCAGACGGCTCAGCAGCGGCGCGGCGAGGGCGGCGCACAGGTGCAGCCATTCGGTGTTGCTGATATGCGTCTGCCCATCATAAAAACCGCACAGCAGCCACGCGGCAACGCCCTGGCCATCGCGGTAGGGCACCAGAAAACCGTCGGCATCACCGAACACGCTGTGCAGCCGGGGGTTGTCGCTGCGGCCATTGGGCAGGCTCAAGGGGACGTTGCCATTGACGCTGTCGAGGCTTGTGCCCAGGGGCTGGTCGGTCTGCCACAAGGTCGGCGCGTCGTGGCCGGCGTATTGGCTGTAGACCCGCCAACCCTGGGTTTCATCATCCAGCAGCGCCAACGCGACACAGGGAATGTGCCAGTGCTGCGACAGGCTGCGCAGTTGTTCGTTGAGCACTTCCGGCATACGGCTCAGGCTGCACACACGCAACTGCTCGCTCATGCGGCTGGCAAGCTGATGATTCTCCTCGCGGTCGCCGGCCTGTTGGTGCTCGGCGAGCAAGTCGCTGACGTCCATCAGGTGCAGGTTCCAGCCGTCGCCGTCGGCCTCGATCCAGCCGCGCAGATGCAGGATTTTGCCGGCGCTTGCCTGGAAATCCAGGTCCAGGCTCTGGTATTGCCAGTCAGCGGGGCAGCCCTCGACACTGAGGACACTGGCCGCGCACAGCAGCTCACGCAGCAGTGGCTTGTGCTCGCTGGCGGCGGGTGCGGCGAGTTGCGAGCGCAGGGTGCCGCCGATGTGCAGGACATGACCCTGCTGATCCAGGTGCAGGTGCAGCCCGGTTGCGGGCATCGCCGTAATTTCGCGGGCCAGCGCGTCGGTGCGGCCCAACAGGCGCCCGAAGAGGTTGTCCCCCGCCGTCAAAGTTGCAGACTCGAACGCGCGTAGAGGCTGGCCGGCAGGCTGGGGACGGTGCCCACGCCCGGTATCACCAGCGCCGGGAACACGGAGTACAGATTAGTGGTGGGGTAGCTGATCGCCACGGTCAGGGTGGTGCCGACGTAGGTTGAACTGATGTAGCCGCTCTGGAAGTTGAAACTGGCGGGGATCCAGCTCAATTGGCTGACGACCGTGTCTTTGGCGCGTTGGGTGACCTGTGTGCCATACGCGGTGCCGGCAGCCACTGGATCGACCGCCATAGCCTGGCGCACCGCTTCGGCTGCCGCCTGATTGAAAGATTGCATCAACAGCAGCGGCAGGCTGTAGCTGATCAATCCATAGAACACCGCAAAAAAGATCCCGAAGACCAAGGCGAACTCAATCGCCGCAGCACCTTTTTGCGTTCTAGGGAGGCTGGTTTTCATGACTGCGTCTACCCTGACGGCTACTACTTGATATCAGCATAGAATCATTCAGCCAAAAGGGATGTTTTTTACGTGATCCATGGCGCGGTGTTGCTGCTTTGGCTGAGTGTCTGTGCCGTGCAGGATTTTCGTCAGCGGCATATCGCCAACGGGCTGACCCTCGGCGCGGCGCTGCTGGCCCTGCTTTATTTGTTGTGGACGGGCTGCACCTGGCTGGGCGCGCCGGCGGGCGAGGGCGCGTGGTCGCTGGCGCTGGCCTTGCTGTTGACCTTGCCGGGGTACGCGCTGGGCCGTTTCGGCGCGGGGGACGTGAAGCTGCTCGCGGCGCTGGGGGTGGCCACCACGGTGAATCATTTGCTTTGGTCGCTCATTCTTGCCGCGGCGCTGCTCGCGGCCTGGTCGCTTGTGCATCAAGGGCTTGGCGCGCGCCGTGAAACAGCGACGAGGCCCACGTCAAGAAAGCAGCCTTTCGCACCGTTTGTATTGACAGGTTTTGCACTGTATTGGTTTTGGATCCACTAGTCGCACAAGGCCTCTATCGCTATGTACATAGTCGGAAAGTAGGGCTAGGTTTATTGAGCAGATGATTCACATTCTGCGTCGAAAGGGATAGGTCAATCATTTGGCTTGCCAGGCATGGAGTAACGTGTGAACAAGCTCACTTCGGCTGTAAAAGTGCTCGTGGTCGACGATCAGCCACTGATCGTCGAGGAGCTTTGTGAATTTATCGAAAATAGCGGCTATCGCTGCGTCCCTTGCGAATCCAGCCGCCATGCCTTGCAGCGCTTCACTGAAGACACGGAGATTGGCCTGGTGTTGTGCGACCTGCACATGCCGGACATGGATGGGATCGAACTGGTCCAGGCCATGCAGAACATCGCGGGCAAGCATCGTGCATTCGAGGCGATCATGCTCACCGGGCGTGCCGACAAACAGGACGTCATCAAGGCCCTGCGCGCCGGCATCTCGGACTACTACCAGAAGCCGATCGACCTCGAAGAACTGCTCGAAGGCCTGCAGCGCCAGGAAGCCGCATTGGAGGAGCGTCAGAAGGAATTGCACCTGGGGCAACTGAACCTGAAGCTGCAATACCTCTCCGAATCCATCAACGATCTGTATCAGGATCTCGACAAGGTGCGTCGCAGCCCCAGCGTGGCAGACGCGGCCGAGCCGGTCGGCGAAGCGCCTGCGACGGTGGAAATCCCGGCCATCTTCAATCAGCTCTCACCGCGTCAGCTCGACGTTGCCCGTCTGGTGGGCAAGGGGCAGACCAACTACCAGATTGCCTGCGAACTCGGCATCACCGAAAACACCGTCAAGCTGTATGTGTCGCAGGTGTTGCGCCTGACCCATATGCACAACCGCACCCAGCTGGCGCTGGCCCTGTCGCCGAGCAACTCGGTCATGCGCCAGCGGGTCACGGCGCACTGACGCTCATCACTTCATTTACTGGCGCCACCGCCGGACGAGCTGGATTTCGACTCGAAGTATTCCGGGATCGGATGCTTGTTGCTGTCCAGCCAGCGTTGCAGGGCCTGTTCGCGTTCCGCCGGTGTGGTTGTTTGTGGGGTAGGCGACGCGACGAGGCCATTGACCTGCAGCGCCAGCCAATTTTCCGTTTCAGCCTGCTGTGGGGACGAAGGCCCCGGCTCAATGGCCGCCGCGGCCAGCGGCAGCAGGCTCAGGCACACCAGTAAATGGGTTTTCATACTCGACTCCTTACTTGATCGTCACGGGCAGGGCATCGGCGACGGCCGCGACTTTGCGTGCAGGGCTGCGCTTGAGTTTGGCCGCGCGCGCCTGGGCTTCGGTAACTTGCGCGGGGCTCAGGCCCAGTTGGCTGACCACTTTGGCCGCTTGTCCCCAGTCGTCCTGATAGATCAGCAACGTCACCAGGTTGACGGCGGCCAGAGGGTCGCTCTGCTTGAGTTCGATGGCCGTCAGGAATTCAAAGCGCGCTTCTTCCAGGCGCGATTGGTTGAGGTAGACCACACCCAGGTCATTGCGGATCTTCTCGTCGGTGGGCGCCAGCCGCGCAGCATTTTGCAGATGGACCAGCGCCTGGGCGTTGTCGCCCCGTGCCACCGCCAGTTGCCCCAGCCCGTGTTCACCCTCGGCGGCCATGCAGGTGCCGATCAGGCTGCGGTACAACGGCTCGGCCTCGCTGCGTCCCAGCAAGCGATAGGCACGGGCCTTGCGCTGGCGCACCTGGGGCAGCGTATCGGGCAGGCTTTGCAGGTTGGCCAGGCTGGCGTGGAGCTTGTCTTCGTTGGCCATGTCATCGGCCAGGTTCAGCGCCAGGTCCTGTTCCGAACTGGGCTTGGCACAACTGCCGGGCGACGTGAAGGAGGCCCAGGGCGTCTGCCCGTTGCTGGCGCAACCGCCGAGCAGCAGCAGGGCCATCGCGGCAATCAGTGGTTTCATCGGGCGCTCCTTAAAAATGGACCAGGGCTCGGGCGATGCCGATAAAGGCCGGGCCGCCGAGGACAATCAACAATGCCGGAAACAGAAACACCATCATCACCACGGACATCTTCGCCGACATCTTCGAGATGAATTCCTGCAGGTTGGTCAGGCGCCGGTCGTCGAGCAATTGCTTGAGCGCCAGCAGGGACTTCATTGCGCCGCCGCCCTGGGTGATCAACTGCTGGAGGATGACGCAGGTGTCGGTGAACTCGTCGACTTCCAGCAAGTGCGCGGTCTTGCCCAGCTCCTCGCCCAGTTCCAGGCCGGAATCGACCCGCGCCAGGATCAGGCGCAACTCGTGGGTAAGGTCCGGCAGCAAGCGTTGCGCCTCGCTGCCCAGCACGCGCAACGATTGTTCAATCGCCATGCCCGATTCGAACAGGATGCGCAGCAGCGGGATAAACGTGGAGATTTCCCTGGCGATGCGCTGCTGGCGGTATCTGGCGGCGGCGGCCAGCACGCGCTTGGGCAGCAGGTAGCCGACGCCCAGGGCCAGCAGCGGGGCGATCCACACAGGGTCCACCTCGGGGAACAGCAGTTCCTGGCCAAGCAGGGTCAAGGCCATCACTACAAACGGCACGCCGATCTGCAGCGCGGCAAACAGCGAGCGTTGGCTGGATTTGCGCCAGCCTACGCGGTTGAGCAGGATCTGCGTTTCGGTGTCCAGGCTCACCGAGCCCTGGGCCAGCGAGCTTGCGCCCAATAGCCGGATGAGCGAGCCGAGCCTGGCTTCGCTGGTGATGCGCCCTTGCAGGCGTTCCGTCACCCGGCGTTCGCGACGCCGATGCTCCAGCAACTGGCCGCCCACCAGGACCAGCGCCGCGAGGAACAACAGGGCACCCACCAGAAGCACCATCTCAGACACTCCTCAACATGCGCCACATGGCGAACGTGCCCGTCAGGTCCATCGCGGTGGCAGCCAGCAACATGTGGCGCCCGGTGTCGTCATTCCACATGGTCATCAGGTAGCCCGGGTTGACCATGATGAAGTAACCCACCATCAGGATCGGCAGCCCGCCCAGCACATAGGCGGTCATGCGGGTTTCGCCGGTCATGGCCTTGAGTTGACGGGAGGCCTGTTCGCGCTCGCGAATCATCTTGATCAGGTTTTCCAGCAGTTCGCTGGCATTGCCGCCGTAGCGGTGGTTGACCTTGAGGCCCAGGGCGAACAGGCGAAACTCGTCCTGTTCATAGAACTCGGCGAAGTCGCTGACCGAGTCGGGCAGGCTGACGCCCATGCGCACGTTACGCTGCACGCGGCCCATGGCCTCCTTGAGTGGGTTTTCGACGCCTTCGATGCCGCCCAACACTGCGTCGGCCAGGGTTCTGCCGGATTTGAGGCTGCGCACGCTGTGGTCAAGCAACTGCGGGAGTTGCTCGACCATGCGCTGGACGCGGCGCTGATAACGCCAACCGATGTAAAGGCGCAGCACCAACGGCGGGCCGACGATCATCGCGAACAGGCCCCAGCCGTCGCCCAGCAGGTAGCCGAACAGGGCGCCGATCACCCACGCACTGAGCCACAGGCCCAGGCGGTCGCTGGGCTTACCCAGCCCCGCACGCAGGAACATGCGCTCAAGACCGCTCCAGGACGTGCTCGCTTCTACGGTCTCGGGCTGCCCGTCGCCCAGGCGTTCCAGCACGCGGTCGGTCTGGGCCTTGCGCAGGCTGTTGTCGAACAGCCAGAGCGACAGGCCGATCAGCAGCAGGCAGATAAGCAGCAGCAAGGGTCCAGTCATTCAGCGCTCCCTATAACGGCAAGGCCGACTCGCGGCGCAGTTTGTCGCCCGCGGGGTGGATGGCTTCGCGCAGGAAACCGAAACCGGTGCGCCGGTCCAGGCGAAACAGGGTATTGGTGACATACACGTCATCGCGCACGCCGACCACTTCCACCACTTCGCTCACACAGCGGCGGCCATCGGGCATGCGCGTCAGTTGGATGATCACGTCCAGTGCGGCGCAGATCATCTGGCGCAGGGTTTTTTCCGCGACCACACGACCGGTCAACCCCACCAGGGTTTCCAGGCGCAGCAACGCATCCTGCGCGTTGTTGGCGTGCACGGTGCTCATGGAACCGTCGTGACCGGTGTTCATCGCGGTCATCACGTCGAGCACTTCGACGCCGCGGATTTCGCCGAGGATGATGCGGTCCGGGCGCATCCGCAGGGCGTTGCGGATCAGGTCGCTGGACCGCACTTCGCCGTGGCCTTCGGCATTCGGCGGGCGGGTTTCGAGGCGCACTACGTGGGGGTGCCCCAGTTGCAGTTCGGCAACGTCCTCGATGGTCACCAGCCGTTCACGGGGGTTGATCAACTGACTGAGGATATTGAGCAGGGTGGTCTTGCCGGTGCCTGTGCCGCCGCTGATCAGAATATTGCAGCGCTTGCCGACGGCCTCCTGGAAGAACTCGAAGATGCTCTGGTCGATGGTCTGCATGGCTACCAGGTCGCTGCTCTTGAGCATGTCCTTGCGAAATTTGCGGATCGACAGGCACGGCCCGTCCAAGGCTATCGGCGGGATGATCGCATTGACCCGGCTGCCATCGGGCAGACGCGCATCCACCATCGGCGACGACTCGTCGAGGCGCCGGCCCAGCGGCGCGAGGATGCGCTGCATCACGCGCTCGACGTGATGGTCGTCGATAAAACGCAGGTCACTCTGGTGCAGCAGGCCTTCGCGTTCGATAAATACCCGATGCGGCCCGTTGACCAGGATTTCGGTCACCGACGGGTCGCGCAGCAGCACTTCCAGCGGGCCGAACCCTGTGAGTTCGTCGACGATCTCTTCGGCCAGGCGCTCCATTTCATAGCGTGAGATCGCCAGGCGCATACGCGTGATGTATTCGGAGACTTTGTCGATGACAAATTGCGCGAGGGATTGGCGCGTGCCTTCGAGCAGGTTTTTGCCCGACTCTTCAATGGCATCGATGATGTAGCGATGCAGCACCAGTTTGAGGCCGTCGTGATCGCTTTTGCCGTTGGCGTTGCGGGCGGGCCCGCCGAAGAGTTTTTCGCCGCTCATCGTCCAGCCCCCAGGATGCGTTCAAACCAGCGCATTGACGGTTTTTCCAGGCCTTCGGAGCGTTTCGCCAGACGCTCGCCCAAGGTACGCACGGCTTGGGTCAAGGGTTCGCGGGGCGCCAGGACAAACAGGGTCTGGCCCTGGTTTTTCACGTTCAGGCGCAGTTCGGCGCTCAAGGGCAGAACGGCGACGCACTCCAGGCCGAAGCTTTTTTCCAGCGCTTCGGTGTCCGGTGCGCATGACTTGATGTAGCGATCGATCACCAGCTTGGCGTGGTCGAGCTTCATGCCTTTGTCGCGCCAGCGGTTGAGGACTGCCAGGTTGCGGCGACAGTCCAGGACGTTCTGGTCGGTGCACCACAACAGCTTGTCGCAGTGGCTGACAAAGGTGCGCAGCGCTTCGCTGTCCGGTTGCCCGGTGATGTTGACGACGATGTGCTGGAAATGCTGGCGCAGTGCACTGAGCAACATGAACAGTTCGGCCGCGCTGGTGAGCTTTAGCGGTTCGTCGCCGGTGGCGTACGCGAGGATACGCAGGCCGTCCTTGGTCGTGGTGAATGCGCTGTTGATCAACGTGGTATCAAGGCGGCGCAAATGGCGCAGCGCATCGCCGAAATTGAAGGTGCTTTCCAGGCCCAGCAGCGCCAGGCTGTCGCTGCGCGGCAGGCCGAGGTCCAGCACCAGCGTCTGTTGCCCGCTTTTCTGCACCACCATGGCCAGGTGCGTCGCCAGTATTGCGCCGTCGGCATTGCTCTGGGTGCCATACAGCACGGTCAGCCCGCCCAGTTGCGCATTCGAAGTGACGGGCGGCAGGCGCTTGCTCAGGCGCCGCACCAGGCCGGCGACTTCGCTGGAGCGTGAGCCGTAGGCAACAAAATCCCGCGCGCCGGCGCGCATGGCGTTCAGCACCAACTGGTTGTCCATGCCGTCGCCAAGGGCGACCACCGCGAGCATCGGCTTGGCCTCCAGCGCACCTTCGATCAATGCGCTCTGGGCCACCACGTTTTCCCGATCGAGGCCCACGAACACCAGGTTGGCGAAGGTCACGTCCACCAGGGCGAGCAATTCATCCAGTGAGCCACTACCCGCACTGACCACCTGGCCCAGTGGCGCAAGGGCGCCCTGCAGCCACTCAAGGTCGGTGTCGTTGCGGGTGATTGCCAGAAACGTCTGGCTCAGGCTATCGCTCATTGGGAAAGTCCACTGCGACGGTCGAAGTTGCCGTTTTCGAGGAAAAACATGCGGTACCAGTTCGGGTCGTAACTGCGCAGTTTTTCGCCGGGCAAGGAGGGCAAGCGAGCGTTGGCCGCCAGCGGCTGGACAAGGTGCGGCGTGACGATCATCAGCAGTTCTTTTTCTTCACGGTTGATGTTGGAGTCGCGAAAAAACGCACCGAGGATCGGGATGTCACCCAGGCCCGGAAACTTGCTGATGGTCGAACGGTTATTGCTGCTGATCAGGCCGCTGATCACGAAGCTTTCGCCATCGGCCAGGGACACGCTGGTGTCGGTGCGGCGCACGGTCAGGGCCGGCACCTGGATGCCTTGGATCACCACCGCGTTGCTGTAGTCCAGTTCGCTGACCTCCGGCGCCACCTTCAGTGTGATGCGGTTGCGGTCGATCACGGTGGGGGTCAGGGTCAGGCGGATGCCGAACTCCTTGTACTCGATGGAAATGGTGTCACTGCCTGCGCTGGGCACCGGCACCGGCACTTCGCCGCCCGCGAGGAAGGTCGCGCTCTGGCCGCTCATGGCCACCAGGCTCGGGCGCGCGAGGGTGTAAGCAAAACCGCTGCGTTCCAGGGCGTTGATCATGGCTTTGACGCGGCCGCCGCCAAAGCCGACGTTGAAACTGTCGGTGCTCACCGGCAGTTTGAACACGCCTTCGGAGGGCGACAGCAAGTTCGGGCTGCCGAGGAAAAAGTTGGTGCCCATGCCGAGAAACTTGGTGCTGGCTTCCTTGAGCTTGGTGCGGCTGACTTCGACAAAGCGGATATCGGTCTGTACCTGGCTGGGCAGCGACGGGTCCTCCGAGGGCGACAGCGACAGGCTGGTCAGCGCCGACGTGGCCTTGCCCTTGACGAACACCATGCTTTGGCGCGGCGCGCTGGCGCAGGCGGTCCACACCAGCAGGCTGGTAGCGCCCGCGCCGACACCGGTGAGCAGAAAGTTGCGATCACCGTGGACCCGCACATCGGCGATCTTCGGGTCGCCAATTGCCAGGCGCGTAATCGCCACCGGCGACTGCAGTTCCTGTTGCAACCCTTCGCCCACCTCGACCACGGCGGGTAACTGGCCCAGGGCGCTGCAGTTGCCCGGCGCCGCCACCGCGAGGCCGGCCGACAGGCTCGACAGCATCAGGGCGCAGGCGATGTGCTTGAACAGCGGGGCATAGCGATGGCTCATTCAAGGCATCCTTGCTCAATCACGGGTTTTGCGGCGCCGCTTGGGCGCCGCGAATCACTTCAATGCCACGCCGTACGCTTGGCCCACCGCTGGTGACGGCGACGGCGACGCGTTTGGGCGGCGCGCTCATGGCCAGTTGGGTGAATTGGTAGAGGTCGCGGTTGGCGCTTTGCAGTTTTTGCGGCGCATCGCTGTCGCCGGCCCAATAGCGGCTGAGCAGTTGCTCGTCGGCGCTGCGTACGGCCAGGCGCAACGTACCGGCTTGAGTGGCGAGCATCAGCCGGCTCAACAGAGGCTCCGGCACCGCGAGCACGACGCTGCGTGCAGCCGCCCGGCGTTGCGCGGCCTGGATACGTTCTTCGGCGGTGACCGGCGGCGGCATGGCGGGCTGGCCATCGTTGGTCAGGCCCAGTTGGTCGCCGACGCTGAGCAAGCGCATCGCCGGGACCACGATCTGCGCCGAGGGCTCGGCGTTGCCCGGCTCTTGGCGCAGAAACAGCAGCACGTCGACGTAATCGCCGGGGCTCAGTTGCCCACCGGCGCCCACCACCTCATCGACCGCAACCGCCAGTGCGCGCTCGTCGGGGCGAATCATGCGGGCCAGCGGACCGCCCGTACTGAAGCTTTCCTGATTAAGCCAAGTGCCGGCACTCAGGGGGCGCTGCGGGGTACGGCCGATGGCCTGGTCAAGTTGGGTCAGGCTGCCGGCGGGCACCGTGCGCAGCTTTTCCACGGCCAGGTCGGTTGCGGTCAGCGCCACGAAAGGCGGCACATCGCGCACCAGCACCACGACCGGGAGGCGGGTCTGGTCTTCGGCGGCAGTGGCGGGTTTTTCAGCAGAAATGACAGGTTCGGCGGCGGGGGCGGTTGGCGGCTCAGCACCAACCCCCAATACCCCGCAATCAACGCCCCCACCAACAGCACGCCGGCCAGGATCATGCTGATACGACTGTTCATGACGGCTCTCCCTTTCCGGTTGCACTACAGTCCCGCCAATCCAAACGAGTTAATTCGCAACCTGGCTGTGATGAACATCTAACGATTTGGCTATTTGAAGGTAGCTCAGCTAGGACAAAATGCCATTACCTGACAAAAAAATTACTGCAACTAAAGGTCCGGCTGTTTGAATGCTTGGTTTACGGCGCCAACTTTGCGACTAATACTTTGTGATTAACTCGTTATTACAGTTGTGAGCCCAGGGTTTGTTGACAATGCTCTAGTGGCACGCTGCGTAGATCGTGCTAGAGCCGTAACGGCAATCCGTGGCGTTTTAAGGAGAAGTCATATGTTCCTTGACCTGATAGTGAAGCTTTACGTGCAGACGCAACTGTTCTTCAAGCGCAGCGAGGGGGCGTCAGGGATTGAATACGCCATTATTGTGGCGCTGGTTGCCCTGGTCATTGTCGGTGCCGGGACCGGATTGGGCAGCAAGATAAGTACCATCTTTACCAACATGTCGAGCAAAATGCCCACAGGGACTTGAGGCCGGGTTGTGCCAGTCATTCGATCTTCCCCTTGCAGGTACGGCCATGAGCGCATCTTCTCCACGCCAGCAAATCTTATTGGTGGACGATGAAGAGGACGCGCTGATCGAGCTCGCCGAGTCCCTCGAAAACGAGGGGTTTGTGTGCTTTACCGCCACGTCCGTCACCTTCGCCTTGCAAGAATTGACACTTCATCCTGATATTGCTCTGGTCATCACCGACCTGCGCATGCCCGAAGAAAGCGGTATCTCGTTGATCAAGCGCCTGCGCGAACACACCTCACGCTCGCACCTGCCGGTGATTGTGATGTCGGGTCATGCCGAGATGGATGATGTCAGCGACATGCTGCGGCTACAGGTGCTGGACCTGTTTCGCAAGCCGATCTACCTGGTGCGGTTGATCGATACGCTCGACAGCTTGTTTCCGCTCAACAAGCGCTTGCCTTAGAGCGCTGTGTATCTCGTCACAGCTGATAACTGAAACTCACCGTATACCGTGGCTGGCGCGTCAGGCTGTCGAATGCCTCGTCCGACATCGGCTTGGCTGCTTCGACGGCGATGTTGTAGTACTTGGCATCGCCAAAGCGCAGGCCTGCGGCAGCCGATGACATGTCGTTGCCCTGGATGGGCTGGTCGTTGAACCAGGTCTTGGCGCGGTCGAACACGATGTAGGGTTGCAGGATCCTCACCCACTCGCCGGTACGGTTGTAGCTGTAATTGATCTCATAGGCCATGCCCCAACCCTTGTCGCCCGAGCCTTGGTCGTCAGGGTAGCCACGGCCGAAGTTCTGCCCGCCGAAGGTGGCGCGTTCGCTGTCGGGCAAGGTGTCATCGCTCCAGTAGAGTGCCCCTGAGAGTACTCCCTGAAAGTTTCCGAACAGCGTGTTGCTTTGCACGCCCGACAGGCGCAGGCGGAAGAAGTCGAGGTCGGGCTTGAGGCCCCCCAGGTCGCTGCGTGTCTTGGCGCCCATGCCGTCGATGCCTTGGTACAACCCGGCACTGAGGATGCGCAGTTGGTCGGTGTCGGCCTTGCGCCAGTCACCTTCGAACGCCAGGGCTCGCAGGTTGGTTTCGAGGTCGAAGCGTTGGGGGAATCCGACCAGTTGATAACGGGTTTTCTGGTCCACCCCGTAGAACCGCGTGCCCAGGGTCAAGGATTCGGTGGGCGAGGCGATCAGTGGGTGGCTCAGGCCAATGGAGAACCGGTCGATGGCCTTGTGGGGCTTGAGTTCGAAGCCGCCGCCCAATTGCAGGTGGGTGCTGGGGTCGGCGCGATAGCGTTCACCGGACAGCGCCAGTTGGGTGCCCTCGGCATTGACGAACTGGCTGTAGGCGGCGCGGTAGTAGTGTTCCTTGTCGTCGCCCGGTGGGAGGAGGCCGCTGACGCTCAGTTGTTCCCCCATGGCGGTCTGGGCGTTGCTGGTGGCCGTGAGTAACGCCTGGGTGCCGCCACGACTGGCCTGGTTGAGGCTCATGCTGGTGGTGAAGGGCTTGCGGCTGGCGGTGATCTGCATGTGGGTGCCGCCGTCGGTGGTGGCGGGGGGCGGCACTTGCGCCTGCAAGGTGACGCCGGGAATCGTGCCCATCAGTGTGGTGTAGCGCTCGAAGGTCTTGCGGGTCAGTGGGCGTTCGGTCTTGAGTTTGTCGGCGAGTTTTTCGATGTAGGACGACACTGGGCCGATATCACCTTGCAGCTGGTAATCGCGGATAAAACCCTCCACCAACACCACATGCACCAGGCCGTCATCGAAGCGTTGCTCCGGCAGGAACGCATAGGACAGCAGGTAACCGTCCTTCTGATAACGCTGGGTGATGCTGCGCGTGGCTTCGATCAAGTGGGCCACGTTGGTTTCGTGGCCAATCAACGGTTCGAAGGCCTGGGCCACGTCCTTGAGCGTGTAGACCGTGCCGCCGTCGATCTGCAGTTTGCGGATGGTCACTTTGGTGTCCATCAGCAAGGGTTGCGCCTCACTGGCCGCAGGCCTTGGCAACTGTGTTTGCGGGGTGTTCGGGCGGTAGGCATCGGCGGGCAGATTGGGCACCGGCAGGTTGCGCAGGGTGTCGTTGCTATTGAGGAAGCTGGGTAGGGTGTCTGCGTGGGCGTAAGCATTGAGGGTGAGCAATAACAGCGGCGTCAAAGCGCGCATAGGACACTCCATGGTCAAAACTGCAGCGGCGTGGTGCAGATGCCCGCCGGGCTCTAGGGGGCGCGGTTCGGGGTTTTTCAGGGACCGTTCAGTGGCCCATAAAAAAGACGAGAGATGGATAAAATCTCTCGTCTCAACCAAGCGTAGGCGCTGTAGGTGGGGCCGTCTAATCGGCCAGGTGCAATTCTAGTGGGTGCCGGCCAGGCCACCGAGCAAACCGCCCAGGCCACCGCTGGTGCTGGTACCGGCGCCGGCAGAGGCGCTGCCGCCCAGGCTCAAGCCGCCGCCGAGCAAACTACCGCCGCCGGTACCCCCGGTGACCAGCCCCCCC
>NZ_JADDUM010000322.1 GCF_015163715.1 Pseudomonas cyclaminis | reverse complement strand
GTGAAGGCATTTGAATTGTTCAGTGGCGAAGTGCCGGATGCGCAGCGGATGCTCGCGCACTTCAAGAGCATGAATACCTGAAATGTGGGAGGGGGCTTGCCCCCGATTGCGGTGGGTCAGCCACACATAAGCTGACTGATCCACTGCTATCGGGGGGCAAGCCCCCTCCCACATTTGGTTAGGCGGTGACTTCAGGCCTGAAGGTAGCGCAACACCGACTCACAGATCATCTCGCGATGCCGCTGCTTAACCACGTCATCCGACAGTTCGATCTGAAAAATCTCACTGAAAGTATGGCGGTTGGACACCCGGTAAAAGCTGAATGAGTTGATCAGCAGGTGCACGTCCAACGGTTCCAGGCCTTCACGGAACACGCCCATTTCGGCGCCCCGGCGCAGGGTCGCGCCCAACCCCTCAAGGATCTTGCTGTTCATCGCCTTGATCGTGTCGGTGCGTTTGACGTACTCGGCATTGTGGATATTTTCGATGCTGACGATCCGCACAAAGTCCACGTTCTGATCGTGGTGATCAAAGGTGAATTCCACCAGCCGCCGAATCGCCTCTCGCGGCTCCAGCTCGGTCAGGTTCATGCGCGTTTCGGTGTTGCGGATATCGCCGTAGAGCTTCTCCAGCACCTCGACGTACAACTGTTCCTTACTGCCGAAGTAGTAATAGATCATGCGTTTGGAGGTATGGATGCGCTCGGCGATGGCGTCCACGCGAGCGCCGGACAGGCCCTGTTGGACAAACTCCACGATGGCTTCCTGAAGGATGTTTTCGCGGGTCTTTTCCGGATTGTTCTTACGACTCTTGCGCGGTGCGGCTTGCACCTCGGGGAGTTCGGGACTTGAGGTCATGGTGCGCTCACGGCCATTTTTATTGTGCAGGCCGCGATTATGGGCCCCGGTGCTCCCCGAAGGAAGCACCCGACAACCCCTTATAAACGTGCCTGGCGCACCGCACCGCTACGGGACTTGGCCATCGCCGCCAGACGCACCGCCACGTTGGCCGCGCCATAGCCGGCATAGCCATTCTTGCGCTGGATGATCTCGAAGAAAAACCGTCCTTCGAAGGGTTCGGTGTACACGTGAAACAACTCACCGCCCTGGGCGTCGCGGTCGTACAGCACGTTGTAGTAAGCCAGCTCGCTGAGGAACTCGTCGTCGAAATCGAAACGTGCGGCCAGGTCGTCGTAGTAGTTGAGCGGAATATCCAGCAGCGGCACGCCGGCCTCTTTGGCACGGCGCACTTCGGCGAAAATATCCGCACAGTCGAAGGCAATGTGGTGCACTCCCGAGCCGCGATAGCTCGATAGCGCGTGGGAAATCGCGGTATTGCGGTTCTCGGAGATGTTCAGCGGCAGGCGGATCGAGCTGCAGCGGCTGCGCAAGGCGCGGCTTTTGACCAGGCCGTAAGGGTCGGGCAGCACCACTTCGTCATCGGCTTCAAAGTCCAGCAGGCTCTTGTAGAACAGTACCCAACTGTCGAGGCTGTCGGCCGGCAGGGCCATGGCCATATGGTCGATGCGCAGCAAACCGCCGGCGTCGGTCGAGGCAGTTTGTAGGTTGAAGTCGGTGTCGTACAGCCCGCCTTCGCTGGGGTCCACCAGGTAAATCAGGCTGCCATCCGGTGCGCGCACGGCCGCCAGTTCCAGCTCGTTGGGGCCGACCAGGCCGCGATAGGGTTGGCCTTTATAGGCGACCGCTCGCTCCAGGGCCTTGGCGCTGTCCTTGACCCGGATCGCCGTGGCGCACAGCGAAGGCCCATGGGCTTCGAAAAAGTTATGGGCGAAGGAATAGGGTTCGCAGTTGAGGATCAGGTTGATATCCCCCTGACGCAGCAGGCTCACGCTCTTGGAGCGGTGCTGCCCGGCCTTGACGAACCCCAGGCGCTCCAGCCAGTTAGTCAACTTGGCGCCGAGGTTTTCATCCACGGCAAATTCGAGGAACTCGATGCCGTCGTACTCACTCGCCGCCGGGGTTTCAAACAGGATATCGACCGGTGTGGCAGGCGCTTCTTCGGCCAGGCGCTGGCGGGTTTTCTCTTCCAGGTACAGCAGCGAACGCAGGCCATCGGCGGCATTCGCACGGGTTGGCGCGGCGCGGAAACCATCGTTGAAAATTTCCAGGGACAACGGCCCGGTGTAGCCACTCTTGATGATCGGTGCCAGAAAGCCCGCCAGGTCAAACTCGCCCTGACCGGGGAAGCAACGGAAATGCCGGCTCCACTCCAACACGTCCATGGCCAGGATCGGTGCGTCGGCCATTTGCACGAAGAAGATCTTGTCGCCGGGGATCTCGGCGATGGCACTTGGGTCGCCCTTGAGCGACAGGGTATGGAAGCTGTCGAGCAACACGCCCAGGCTGGGGTGATCAACCTGGCGCACCAGGTTCCACACTTGTTGCCAGGTGTTCACGTGCTTACCCCAGGCCAGCGCTTCATAACCGATGCGCAAGCCACGGTGGCCGGCGTGTTCGGCCAGCAGGCTCAGGTCATCGAGCAAAATCTGTTCATCGCCGACGCAATCGGCCGAGGCATTGCTGCACACCAGCACCAGGTCGGTGCCCAGCTCCTGCATCAGGTCGAACTTGCGCTCGGCCCGCTCCAGGTTGCGCGCCAGGCGGTCGCGGCGGCAGCCTTCAAAGTCACGAAAGGGCTGGAACAAGGTGATGGCAATGCCGAGGTCGGCGCACATCTGCCTAACTTCACGGGGGCTGCCGTCGTAATACAACAGGTCGTTCTCGAAGATCTCAACCCCGTCGAACCCGGCGGCGGCAATGGCTTCGAGCTTTTCCGGCAGGGTGCCGCTCAATGAAACGGTGGCAATGGAACGTTGCATGGACGACTCCCGGCAATTGTTGTTTGTGGCAAATTATTCGCCCCCAGCCTACACGCAGCAATTAAAATGTACGAACCGGTTAGTTTTTGGTGCGATTATCGAACACTAAGCCTCTTTGGCGAATTGACGATTTTTTAGCCACTGCGCACCATCAATCCCGCACCAACGTTTAGCAAAGACCCAGAACACACCATAAAAATTTCAAAAAACGGGTACAACCACATGCCTTCGCAAAATTCCGCCCTGGCCTCGCGCCCCGGCACCCCGCACGCCGGCATCGGCGACAAGATCCGCGGCGCCATGGCCGTCGGTAAAACTCGCTGGGGCATGTTGGCCCTGGTGTTCTTCGCCACCACCCTCAACTACATCGACCGCGCCGCCCTCGGTGTGATGCAACCGATCCTCGCCAAAGAGATGAGCTGGACGGCGATGGACTACGCCAACATCAACTTCTGGTTCCAGGTGGGCTACGCGATTGGCTTTGTGCTGCAAGGCCGCTTGATCGACAAGGTCGGCGTGAAGCGCGTGTTCTTCTGCGCGGTACTGCTCTGGAGCCTGGCCACCGGCGCCCACGGCCTGGCGACCTCGGCCGTCGGCTTTATGGTCTGCCGTTTTATCCTCGGGCTGACCGAAGCCGCCAACTACCCGGCTTGCGTCAAGACCACGCGGTTGTGGTTCCCTGCGGGTGAACGTGCAGTGGCCACCGGGATCTTCAACGCCGGCACCAACGTTGGCGCCATGATGACCCCGATGCTGCTGCCGCTGATCCTGCATGTGTGGGGCTGGCAGGCTGCCTTCCTGTGCATGGCGTCGCTGGGCGCGATCTGGCTGGTGTTCTGGGGTTTGAAGTACTACAACCCGGAAGATCATCCGAGCGTTAAACAATCCGAATTGGACTACGTGCAACGGGAAGTCGAGCCGGAACAGCCTGGCGTGCCGTTCAGCCGCATCCTGCGCATGCGCGGCACCTGGGCTTTTGCGATTGCCTACGCACTGACCGCGCCGGTGTTCTGGTTCTACCTGTATTGGCTGCCGCCGTTTTTGAACCAGCAATACAACCTGGGCATCAACGTGACCCAGATGGGCATCCCGCTGATCATCATCTACCTGACCGCCGACTTCGGCAGCGTGGGCGGGGGCATCCTGTCGTCATTCCTGATCGGACGTGGGATGAACTCGATCAAGGCGCGGCTGCTGTCGATGCTGCTGTTTGCCTGCTGCATCGTCGGCGTGATCATGGCGGCCGGTTCCAGCCAACTGTGGGTCGCGGTATTTGCCATCTCCCTGGCCATCGGCGCGCACCAGGCCTGGACCGCGAATATCTGGAGCCTGGTGATGGACTACACGCCCAAGCACATGATGAGCACCGTGTTCGGCTTCGGCGGCATGTGCGCGGCTATCGGCGGCATGTTCATGACCCAGATCGTCGGCCATATCCTCACCGTGACCAACAACAACTACACCGTGTTGTTCACCCTGATCCCGGCGATGTACTTCATTGCGCTGACCTGGATGTACTTCATGGCGCCGCGCAGGATTCCTACCGTAGACGTCTGAGCCATCCCCTGAGCTATCGACGCCGCTGCTGCCAGGCAGCGGCCAACCCGCTCATGCAGATCACCCCGATACCGACCACCGTGGTCATATCGGGGGTATGACTGAACACCAGCCAACCCAACAACCCCGCAAACACGATCTGGCAATAGCCGAACGGCGCCAGCAAGGCCGGCGCCGCAAAGCGGAACGCCTGGGTCAGCATCAGGTGCGCGGTCATCCCGCACGTGCCCAGCGCCAGCATCATCACCCCGTGCCACAACGTAGGGATCTGCCAGAAGAACGGCACCATTGCGCTCATCACCAAGGTATTGCACAGCCCGGCGAAGAAATTACTGGTGGTCGGTGTGTCGTACTGGCTGAGGATGCGTGTGAGTAACTGGTAGAAACAGAAAAACAGCGCCGAGCACAGCGGCAGCAACACCGCCGGGGTGAAGAGTTCGCCGCCGGGATGGATGATCACCAACACGCCGACAAACCCGCAGATCACCGCCAGCCACTGGCCACGCGTGACGTGCTCACCCAGCAGCGGCACCGACAGCGCGGTTACCAGGATTGGCGCGAGGAAGTTCACCGCCGTGGCTTCCGCCAAGGGGATGTAATGCAGCGCCGAGGTAAAAAACAGGCTGGTGCCCAACAGGCACAGGGCGCGCACCACCTGCATGCCCGGCCGCTTGCTGCGCAGCACGCGCAGACCCGATTGCGGCAGGAAAATCCCGGCCATCAACACGGTGTGCACCAGATAGCGCGCCCACACCACCATCACAATCGGGTAGAACCCGGCCAGGTATTTGGACAACGCATCGTGGCTGGAGAACAGGAACGTCGCCGCCACAATCAGCACGATGCCTTTGAAGGGATGGTTGACGCCGGACAGCGGGGTACTGACAGTCATGGAATTCTCTTGCGTGGCGGACGGAACACCGAGCACTGAACGAAGTAGCGCTCAACCCGGTAATCTAGCAGCCGGGTCGGAGTCTGCCCCAAGAGCATAACCAAACACCGGGCGAACAGCGCACTAAATCATGGGAATCGAGTCCAACCCTGCACGTTCGCCCCCCGTGCTGCACACTTTTTAACCAAGGCCTGCTGCTATGAAAAAAATCCTCTTTGTTCTTTCCACCCTTGCCCTGCTCACCGCCTGCAACCAGGAAGCCAAGGAAGCACCCAAACCCGCACCCGCCTCCGTGCAGGCCACCCTGGTGCCGGAGACGCCACCGACCGACAAATGGGTCGGCAAGTGGATCGGCGTTGAAGGCCTGAACCTGACCATCGCCAAGGACGACGCCATTGGCCGTGGCCACTACGTGCTCACCATGCAGTACGGCCTCGACGCCGACGACTCCGGCACCTTCAAGGGCGAAGCCTCCGAAGACGGCATCGCCTTCACCCGTCCGGACGGCCCGCAACTGCTGCGTGCCGGCGATGGTGAAGCCACCGGATTGAAATGGCTGGCAGATAAAAAAGACTGCCTGATCGTCGACACCGGCGAAGGGTATTGCCGCTAATACCGGCCATACTCAACCCACATCTTTGTAGGACCATTCATCAAGAGGATTGCCCCCATGCTATGGAAAAAAGGCCGACGCAGCGACAACGTGGTGGATGCCCGCGATGACAGTGGCGGCGGTGGTGGCGGCATGCGCTTTGGCGGCGGCAAGGGTCTGAGCCTGACGGCGATTGTGCTGATCGTCGGCATTGGCTGGCTGACCGGCCAGGACCCGATGCAGATCCTCGGCCAATTGACCGGCCAGATGGAACAGGCACCGTCGGTCAGCACGCAGTCGCGCCAGGCGCCACCGGCCAATGATGAACAGGCCGATTTCGTCCGCGCAGTGCTCGGCGATACCGAAGACACCTGGGGCCAGGTCTTCCAGGAAAACGGCCTGACCTACAAGAACCCGAAACTGATCCTGTTCCGTGGCCGGGTCAATTCCGCCTGTGGCGGTGCCACCTCGGC
>NZ_JADDUM010000321.1 GCF_015163715.1 Pseudomonas cyclaminis | reverse complement strand
TTGTCTGGAAAAACGGGGGCGGCTTGATGGGGCTCTGGCGCCAGCCCAGCGCGGGGCAAGCCCGCTCACCACAGGGTTATGTGTCAGCCTTTGAGAGTTGTGTAGATACACATGCTCATCGGGGCAAGCCCCTCCCGCATTTGGCTCAGCGGTGTGCCTGGACCCGTACCCGCCCAAGCATCATGGCGATCATCACCTTGGTCATGATCGCCATGCCAGTCACTGTCGAGGCCCGAAAACCTCCTCAATAGACTCACGGCCGTTGCGGCTTGACCGATGTACCAAAGGTATTGCCCATGCGCACGCTGGTTGCCGCAGGGGTGGCTAAGCCCACGGTGTTTGGCGGGCGTTTTTCCACGGACAGGTTCTGCGCCTCACGGTTTTTCTTCGCGGCCTTGGCTGCATTCGTGTCATTGCCCATGTGTTGGCCCAGGCAGCCATAGTCGGGCGCCTTGTAGCCATCCACCGTGACTTCGGTGCAACCGCCGGGCGCGTTGTCGGCGTGGGCGAGCAAGGGCAGGGCGGCGCACAGCAACAGGCTGGCGAGCGTCGGGAGCAGCTTCATCATGGCCTCCTGGCAGGCCCGAGGGAGTGGGCCGGTAAGGCTTTGGAGTCTAGTGCAGCGGGCTTCTCGTCACCGTGATGTTTTTTTTGCTATCACCGTAACATCAGGTTCATAAACGGGCCTCAGGATGACGGTTTTCTAGGGTGCGTCGGCCGTGCAGCGATGCAACGCAGGGGGTGAACAGAGGGCCTGGAGGCGCGCCGTATGCGCCCTGGTCTTGCTGTTGCTGCTGGCCGGCGGCAGCGTTGCGCGGGCGCAGTCAGCGCCGTTGCTGCTGAACCTGCCCGCGCAAGACCTTGAACACGCCTTGCAAGCGTATAGCCGCGCCACCGGGATGGCGGTGCTGGTGGACCGCGAATTGACGCGGGGCCGTCGCTCCTTCGGCGTGCACGGTCGTTTCACGGCGCAGGAGGCTCTGGCGATGTTGCTGACGGGGAGCGGCCTGATGGCACGTTATGCGCGCAGCGATGCGTTTACCTTGCAGTTGCCCGAGGTCAGCCAACCGCCCCCCGGCTCGTGGTGCGGCGGCCCGCAGCGCTGCGCGGATCAATAACAGCTACGCGACGGCCTTGCAGCAGGCCATCGAGACCACCCTGTGCCGTTCGCCCTTGACCCGCCCCGGCAGTTTTCGTGCGCTGGTGCAGGTGTGGGTCAACCGCGACGGCAGGATCGAACACAGCCGGCTGGTCAGCTCCACCGGCGATGAACAACGCGATGAAGCACTGGTTCGCGGCCTCGGCGCTGCACGGGTGGAACGCCCTGCGCCGAGTTCACTGCGCCAACCGCTGACTTTGCTCTTGATGCCCGACACCACAGGAACACGCATGGAATGCACAGCCGTAAAAGGAGCCTCGGGCGGATGAAAAGTACCGGGCACAGTACGATGGTCAGCTTGTTCCTGGCGTCCTACGAAGACTTCAAGGTGCGCTTGCGCAAGCGCTTGGGCTCGGAGGACCTGGCCAACGATGTCCTGCACGAAACCTACCTGCGGGTCGACCGCATGGAAGTGCCGCCGAATCTGGCGCAACCCAATGCCTACCTGTACCGCATGGCCCTGAACATCGCCGCCGACCGCCGCCAGGCCGACGCCCGCCTGCTCACCGGCAGCGAGGTGGAAGAGCTGCTGCAAAGCGCCGACGAAGCCCAGGACCCGTCGCGGGTGGTGGGTGGCCAACGTGAAATCCAGTCCCTGGTCAAAGCCCTGTATGAACTGCCCGCACGCCGCCGCAAGATCCTGATCGCCGCCCGCCTGGAAGAAGCGCCGCACCTGGAAATCTCCCAGCGCTTCGGCATATCCACGCGCATGGTGGAGAAAGAAATCAAGGCCGCCCTGGGGCATTGCGCCAAGCGTCTGGAAAGAAAAGTGATCCAGCGGTTCGGTCCCGGCGCCGGAAAACCGTCTTAGTGTTGAGTCCCTGATAAAACCGTGAGTATGTGCGCGCTTGAACATTTTTAGCTTCTCCCTCGCCCGGCCATCCGCCGCCAGCCCCTTGCACGATGAAGCTCGCGACTGGCTGCTCCTGCTGACCTCGGGCCGTGCCACCGTGGCCGATGCCAAGGCCCTCAAAGCCTGGTGCGACCAGAGCACTGAGCATGCCCAGGCGTTTGAACAGGCCAAAGGGTTGTGGCAGCAATTGGCGCCGGCGCTGGAGCAAACGTCTGCGCCGCGTCAGTTCGGGCGTCGCGCATTCCTCGGTGCTGCGATTGCCGCGTCGGCGGCGGTGGTGATGGTGCGCGTCGGTGTGCCAGGCGGTTTTTCCGGGCTCACGGCGGACTATCGCACCGAGGTCGGCGAGCAGCGCCAAGTGCTGTTGAGCGACGGCGTGAGCCTGGAACTCAACACGCAGACACGCATCAGCCGGGTGGGGCAGGGGATTGAACTGCTCGAAGGCGAGGTCGAGGTCGTCGCCCATATTGCGCAGCCGCTCAAGGTCCAGGCCGGGGAGGGCTGGGTAAGCGCGGCGCAGGCGCGCTTCAATGTGCGGCATACCGATCACAGGGTGTGTGTCACCTGTATCGAAGGGTCGCTGTCGGTGGACGTTGGCGGCAACAGTCTGAGTTTGGGCAGTGGTCGGCAAATGAGCTATGACGCTGCCGGGGTCAGTCCCGTGACGACGGTGGATACGCAGGCAGTGGTGGCCTGGCGTGAGCAGGTACTGGTGTTCGATAACGCGACGCTGGCGACGGTGGTGGACGAGATCAACCGCTATCGGCCGGGGATGCTCGTGCTGCTCAATAAAGAACTGGGACGGCGGCGGGTACAGGCGCGGTTCAGTCTGCAGCAGTTGGCCGGTGTGGCGCTGTTGATTCGGGATGCGTATGGGGCCAAGTGTACGGAGTTGCCTGGGGGCGTTGTTTTGTTGAGTTAGGCCAGGTCTCTTCAGTTGAGCCCAGCCCAAATGTGGGAGGGGCGGTGCGACGATAGCAGTGGGTCAGTCAAAGTTGCATCAACTGACACTCCCTCATCGAGGCATGCGTATCTACACATCTTTCAGTGGATGGTGAATCTATGGCAAATAGGCTGTTGTGGTGAGCGGGCTTGTCCCGCGCTGGGCTGCGAAGCGGCCCCAAACTTTCACCTCGATTGATTCTGGCACGCTGCGGTGACCTTTTAGGGCTGCTGCGCAGCCCAGCGCGGGACAAGCCCGCTCACCACAGAGTTGTGTAGATACCCATGCTCATCGGGGCAAGGCGAATCGTCGCACCGCCCCTCCCACATTTGGATCTCCATACATCAGACAGATGTCAGCCAGCATCGGCTCTGGCTTTTGATCTCAGTCACCCCCACCCGCAAAGGCCCCAGCACCTGCCGATACCGCTCCACCCCCTGCGCCGTCTGCCTGACCAACCGGATCTCCAACCCCATCGGATCCGCCCGCCGATTCCCACTCAACTGGCGCCAGCCCTTGTCCGCTTCCCACACCCGCACCTGCAAATCGCTGACCCCGGTCAACACCACGACGCCATCCTTGGCCGCCGGTAACGGAAACCGATCCCGCGCAGGCGCGGCGGCGCGATACAGGCTGTCGCCCTTGAGCCACCAGCGCACGCGTTGCAACCCACCCCCGGCGACCGGTGCGCTACGAATCACATCCAATTCAAATCCCTTGCTGTCAGAACTGCGCACCGTCACGCCCGCCAGTCCGTCGGCGTCGTCTTTCGGCGCGGTCAGTTCGACGCTGGCCCTGAGGCTGATGTCCCGCTGCAGCTGGTTCAGCACGCGCAACAGCGCCTCGGTCTGTTCCGTGCTCGCCTGCAGGTGATGATCGGCACGGGTCACGCTGTCCAACCCGCGCCAGGCGATCAGGCTGACTACCGCCATCAGCATGATCGCGACCATCACTTCGATCAGCGTAAAACCTCGTTCAGCGCGCTTCATGGCAGGCTCACCACGCGCATCAAACCGGCGGCATCCCGTTGCAGGCTGAGGCTGTGTTGCCCGTCGGACAGCACCACGCGCACGGGTGGGTTGATCCACTCGGCATCGAGTACCAGGGTCTGCCCAGGTTCGATGTTGATCTGCATCGACGTGCTCTCCCATAGACGTGGGCGCAATTGGGCATCGCCCTTGAACGCCTCCATGCCCAGCCCGTCCTCACTACGGCGGTTGAAGCGAAAGCCCTTGGCATCGGCGCGCCAGGTAATCGGGCGGCCGTCGGCGCGGGCTTCGGCCTGGGCCACTTGCAACAGTTGGCTCAGGCGCTCGGCGTCTTTGCGCAATAGGTGCAGTGGGTCGGGCTTGATGCTCAGGCTGATGGCGGCACTGGCAATGCCGATGATCACCAGCACCACCATCAGCTCGATCAGGGTGAAGCCGTGTTGTTTCATCGCGGGGCACCTGCTGAACTGGCGAGGTTGTGAAATAAAAACGTGCGAATTGGCCTGTACGCTGGAGACTCGGACAAACAGGAGGTCCAGCTCATGGCTTTTTCCCTGCGATTTTCGCCCGCCCAGGGCGTGCAGATCGGCGCGCTGGTGGCGGCCCTGGCCGGCGGGGTAGTGTGGACGCCACTGCTACTCACCTCCGCCGAATCCCATACACCCCAGGCCACCCCGCAGGCCCTGGCGGCGCGCAGTGATAACCCGGCGCTGCAATGGTTTTCCAATGCGCCGACGGCGTTGCAGGTCAAGGTCACTGGCGTGCTCGCCGGCGCGCGTGGTGCGGTGGCGATCCTCAGCCTCAACGACGGCCGCCGCGCAGCTTTCTATTGGGTGAGCGCCTCAGCCCCGGCGTGCGGCTGACGGCCATCGAGGGCGATGGCGTGGAGATTGAACGGGGTGGCGAGAAACTGCGCGTCAACCTCGACAAGCTGCCGGATGCCCCTGCGTTGCCGCGCCTCACTCGGCCATGACCTGAGTGGCGAGGCGCGCCAGGGGCGGCGCTTCGCGGCTGGCGTCGAGCACCAATACGGTGATCTGAAACAGCGGGCCATCGGCGCTGACGGTTTGCTCGCACCGCAGTTTCAGGCGGCCCTGGTCGCACTCGACGGTCTGCTTGCCGCTGCGCAGACGGCCCTCCAGCCGGACTTCCGCCAGGCGACTTTGGGCCGCCAGCAACGCCATCGACTTGTCCCGCAACAGCCCGTTGCTCTGGGTCATCAACCCGGCCACACGCACCGAGGCGGCCATGGCCACGGCAATGATCGCCAGCGCCACCAGCACTTCAATCAGGGTAAATCCTCGCTCGCTGCGATGGCCGTACATGGCGCTCTCAAAGCCTGGAAACAGGCCCGCAGACTAGCGCCGCGAGTTGACCGATTGGCGACCGAACCTCCCGAGGATTTTCAATACGACTGACATGTGTTCTTGCAACACTGCGCCACGAAATGCACCCAACCCAAGGAATGTCGAGATGGATATCGCGCGCCTAACATCCCCATTGCCAGGCCCTCGCGGCCAGCGTGGCTTTACCTTGATCGAGATCATGGTGGTGGTGGTCATCCTCGGGATCCTGGCGGCAATGGTGGTGCCCAAGGTGCTCGACCGGCCGGACCAGGCGCGGGCCACGGCGGCCAGGCAGGACATCGGTGGCTTGATGCAGGCGCTGAAACTCTACCGCCTCGACCACGGCACTTACCCGAACATGAACCAGGGCCTGAAAGTACTGGTGGAGCGCCCGGCGGATGCCAGGAACAACACATGGCGCGCCTATCTCGACCGTTTGCCGAATGACCCGTGGGGCCACCCGTACCACTACCTCAATCCAGGCGCCAACGGCGAAGTCGATGTGTTCTCCCTCGGCGCCGATGGCCAGCCGGATGGCGATGGCGTGAATGCCGATATCGGCTCCTGGCAGCTGTAAGGCGCGCCATGAAACGGTATTCGCCCCCAGCGGCGAAGCAGCGCGGCATGGCGATTATCAGCGCGCTGCTGATCGCCGCCGTGGTGGCGGTGATCGCCGGTGCCATGCTCACGCGCCAGACCGTGTTTACCCGCAGCCTGGAAGCCGAGCAGATGCGCATCCAGGGCCAGTGGCTGTTGCAAGGGGGGGTGGAGCGCAGCCGACAGATGCTGTGGGAGGCGCGCCAGAAAGACGTGCTGACCCGCCTGGACCAGCCGTGGGCCAGTGCCCAGGGGGGGGGCGTTTGAAGGTCGGGTTGAAGACGAGCAGGGCAAGTTCAACCTGCGCAACCTGGTCAACCGCCAACGGGTGGATGCCGAGCAAGTGCAGAGCTTTGAGCGTCTGTGCCGCCTGATCGGCGTCGACCCGGCCGTGAGCCGGCGCATCAGCCAGCGGGTGATCGCGTCCTATGAGCAACTCGACACGCCCGCCAGGTACCCGATGCTGCGCAGCCTGGATGACCTGAGCGGTATCGAAGGCCTCGACCCCGAGGTGGTGCAGCGCCTGCGGACATATATCAGCGTGCTGCCCGACATCACCTGGGTCAACGGCAACACCGCCCGCGCCGAAGTGCTCAGCGCCGTGGTGCCGCAACTGAGCCTGTCCCAGGCCCAGGCGCTGGTGGCTGAACGTGACGGCGGGCGCTGGTTTATCAACCGGGGCGATTTCGTCAACCGTCTGCACTTGCCCCAGGTGGCGGTGGACTCGGTGCAGGTGGGCATCACCAGCGAGTGGTTTCGCCTGCAGGGCCAAGCGCGGCAGGCGCAGCGGCGTGTGACCCTTGATGCGCTGCTGCACCGTCCGGAGAGCCGCCGGCCTCAGGTGATCTGGTCGCGGGTGGGCGTATGAAACGCTTGCGCATTGCCTTGCCGCCGCTGGCTGAATTGAGTGTCGACAGCCGGGTGAAATGGGCCTGGCTGGAGCGTGGCGCGGTGGTCCGCGAAGGTCATGAAAGCCTGGCGCAATTGGGCAAGGGCCGCCACGCGGTGGACTGTTTTCTGCACCCCCGCGACAGCCTGCTGACGAGCCTCGAATTGCCGCCATTGCCCGCCGCCAAAACCCAGGCCGCCGTGGCCTGCGCGGCCCAGGCGTTGATCCTCGGCCCGGTGGAGCAGATGCACGTGGCCCACGGCCCTCGGGAAAGCGACGGCCGCGTGCAGGTCGGCTGGGTGCCCAAGGCCGGGCTGGACCGGCTCGGTCAGGTCCTGGCGCTGGCGCAACTCAAGCTGCGCGGCCTGTACCCGGCGCCCTACGCCTTGCCCGTGGGCGCAGCGGCGCTGGACGAAGGCTGTTTGTTGACCCGCGACAGCCTGCAACAAGCGGCGGTGCACCCGCTGGGGTTGCAGGCCCTCGATATGCCGCTGGTGGACGCCGCGCAGCGTTGGGCCGGTACCGTGCCCGCCTGGGGTTTGCACGCACGCCTGCGCCAAGCCTCCAGGGGTGGCTGGGGCAGGGCGCTGGCCTGTGTCGCGCTGGCTGCGGCGGTCTGGACGGTCGGCCTCAACCTGTATGCCGCCCGCCAGGCGGATGAAGGCTTGCGGCTCAAAGCGTTGATGAGCCAGCAGGTACGCCAGGCGTTTCCCGAGTTGCCGGTGGTGCTCAACCCGTTGCAGCAGGCCCGCCAGCAACTGACGGCACGCCAGACCGGTGCCGCCGCCGATCCCGGCCAACGCTTTCCCAGCCTGCTGCAACTGGTGGGCAGCCACCTGCCGTTCATGGTGGGCAGCGTCGACACCCTGACCTTCGAACAAGGGCGCCTGCACTTGGCGTTGCTGGCTGACAGCCGCAGCCCGGCCGCCGAGGGCGAGTGGCAGGCCGCCTTGGCCCAGGCCGGTTTCGCCGCCACGCGGGACGACCATGGCTGGAGCATTGCCCCCGCGCAGGTCGCAGAAAAACCGGGAGCCGGCGATGAATAAATGGCACCGCCTGCGCGGCCAGACCCAGGTGTTCTGGAACGGCCTGGCCCTGCGCGAAAAACGCATGCTGGTGGGTGTCGGCCTGGTGCTGGCGAGCCTGTTGACCTGGCTGGTGCTGGTCCAGCCCGCGCTGAAGAAGATCGACTATTGGCAAGCCGAAACCCCCAAGCTGCGCGCCCAGGCCGCCGCCTTGCAGGGGCTGTTGCAGGACGTCAGTGCACCTCGCCCGCCGACGAGGCGCGCTGCGCCAGGCCCTGGACAGCGCCGGTCTGCAAGGCCGTTACCAGTTGCAGGCGCTGGACGCCGGCGGTTGGCGCCTGATCTTCGACAACGCCCCCGGCCGACGCCGTGGTGGGCTGGTTGCTGGGCAATCCCCGTTCGTTTTCTCTGGAGGTGTCCGAGGCGCGTTTGCAACGTGCCCCGGACGCCGTCGACACCTCGGCCGGCACTGTGTCCGGGACCGTTCGCATGGATCAGGCGCTTGGCGCTAAGGAAGCTTCATGAAGTGGTCAGTCCCCCCTTTTCGTATGGCCGCGCCACTGCTGTTGCTGGCGCTCAGTGCATGCAGCAGCCAGGAGGCAGCCAAGCCGTTGCTGGTGGACAGCGAACTCGGCCAGCCGTTGGCCGACACGCGCCGCAGCGGCGATAGCGTGCTGGATCGCCAGCGCGAACTTGTCCCCAAGCCCGCCGTGCAGCATCGGGTGACCAACAGCGTCCGAGGCCAGGCCCCGGCGACGGTCAAGGCGCGTAACCCGTTGGGCGACCAACCGGTGCAACTCAACTTCGTCGACGCCGACATTCAGGCGGTGGTGCGCGCACTGTCCCGTGCCACCGGCCAGCAGTTCCTGGTGGACCCGCGTGTCAAAGGCAACCTGACGCTGGTCAGCGAAGGCCAGGTGCCTGCGCATCAGGCCTACGACATGCTGCTGGCGGCGCTGCGCATGCAGGGGTTCAGCGTGGTCGATGTCGGCGGCGTGGCCCAGGTGGTGCCGGAGGCTGATGCCAAGTTGCTCGGCGGGCCGATCTACAGCGCTGGCAGCAGTGGCATGCAGACCCGCACTTTCCGCCTGCAATACGAAAACGCGGTGAACCTGATCCCGGTGCTGCGCCCCATTGTGTCGCCGAACAACCCGATCAATGCCTACCCCGGCAACAACAGCATCGTCATCACCGACTATGCGGAAAACCTGGCGCGGGTCGCACAGATCATCAGTGGCATCGACACCCCCAGCGCCATCGACACCGACGTGGTGCAGATCCAGAACGGCATCGCGGTGGACATCGCCGCCATGGTCGCCGAACTGCTGGACACCCAGGGCGCCGACCAGACCCAGAAGATCAACGTGATCGGCGATCCGCGTTCCAACTCGATCATCATTCGCTCCAGCAGCCCCGAACGCACGGAGCTGGCGCGCAACCTGATCTACAAGCTCGACAACGCCCAGAGCAACCCCAGCAACATGCACGTGGTGTACCTGCGCAACGCCCAGGCGGGCAAGCTGGCCCAGTCGCTGCGCGGCTTGCTGACCGGCGAGAGTGACGCCGGGGTCAGCGACGAGGCGCGCGGCAAGCTCAGTGCCATGGGCGGCAACGGCCAGAACACCACCCCAGCCAGCAACGCGCAGAACAGCAGCGGCACGCCCACCGGCAGTGGTGTGCAATCGGGCTATGGCCAGGACGCGCAAGCTACCGGCAGCACGTCCAAGGACCAGGACACCGCGTTCAGCGCCGGCGGCGTGACCATCCAGGCCGACGCCACCACCAACACCTTGCTGATCTCCGCGCCGGACCCGCTGTACCGCAACCTGCGCGAAGTGATCGACATGCTCGACCAGCGCCGCGCCCAGGTGGTGATCGAAAGCCTGATCGTTGAAGTGAATGAAGACGACGCCACGGAGTTTGGCGTGCAATGGCAGGCCGGCAACCTGGCGGGCAATGGCGCGTTCGGTGGTGTCAACCTCGGTGGCAGCGGCCTCGTGACCACCGGCAAGACCAGCATTGACGTACTGCCCAAGGGCCTGAACATCGGCCTGGTCAACGGCAGCGTGGATATCCCGGGGATCGGCAAGGTGCTCGACCTCAAGGTGCTGGCCCGGGCGCTCAAGAGCAAGGGCGGCACAAACGTGCTGTCCACGCCGAACCTGCTGACCCTGGACAACGAAGCGGCGAGTATTTTCGTCGGGCAGACCATTCCGTTTGTCACCGGCAGCTATGTCACCGGCGGGGGTGGCACCAGCAACAACCCGTTCCAGACGGTGCAGCGTGAAGAAGTGGGGCTCAAGTTGAACGTGCGGCCGCAGATTTCCGAGGGCGGGACGGTGAAGCTGGATATCTACCAGGAAGTCAGCAGCGTGGACTCACGGGCGTCGGTGGAGGCGGGCACGGTCACCAACAAACGCGCGATCGATACCAGCATTTTGCTGGATGACGGGCAGATCATGGTGCTTGGCGGCTTGCTGCAGGACGGCTACAGCCAGAGCAATGACGCCGTGCCGTGGCTGTCGAGTATTCCGGGGTTGGGGGCGTTGTTCCGCAATGAGAAACGCAGTGTGAACAAGACCAACCTGATGGTGTTCCTGCGGCCCTACATTATTCGCGACAGCGGGGCGGGGCGGGCGATTACGTTGAATCGCTATGACTATATGCGCCGGGCCCAGGGTGGGTTGCAGCCGGAGCACAGTTGGGCGATGCCGGATGTGCAGGCGCCGCAGCTGCCTTCGGTGGAGAAGGCGATTCCGGCAGGCGCACGGCCATGAGCCTGCTGCCCTACGCCTGGGCCAAATCCCAGCGCATCCTCCTGCGTCCCGGCGACGAAGGCACGCTGCTCACCGTCTGCCCTTCAACCCCCGGCTGGGCCATCAGTGAAGTCCAGCGCCAGTTCGGTGAGTCGCCCATTGAGCAGGTACGCGATGACGAACTCGACGGCCTGCTCGCCAGCGCTTATGCCGATACCGGCAGCGCCGCTGCTGTGGTCGGTGCTGCCGAGAACGAGGTGGACCTCGACCGCCTGATGCAGGACATGCCCGAAATCACCGATCTGCTCGACACCCAGGACGGTGCCCCGGTGATCCGCATGATCAACGCCTTGCTCACCCAGGCCGCCCGCGATGAGGCGAGTGATATCCACATCGAACCCTACGAAACCCATTCCGTGGTGCGCTACCGCGTCGACGGCACGCTGCGCGATGTGGTGTCGCCGCGCAAAGCGCTGCACGGTGCGTTGGTGTCGCGGATC
>NZ_JADDUM010000320.1 GCF_015163715.1 Pseudomonas cyclaminis | reverse complement strand
GGGGTTTTACAGCTCGGCGGCTACGGTGTTTGCGCCGAAAAGTACGCCGGTGCCCGATTGGGAGAGTCTGCGCGGCAAGACGCTCTGTGCGCCGGCCACGAGTGTGTGGGTGCGGCCGTTCGAGAGTCGCTATGGCGTGCAGTTTGCGTCGTTTAATGGCACCGCCGAGGTGCGCAAGGCGGTGGCGGACAGCCGTTGCCTGGGGGCGATGGGGGACGATGCGTTGTACAACGCCCTCGCCCGTCAGCCGGAATGGGCCGACTACGAGGTCAAGCTGCCAGGCCAGGCGCCGGCGCGTGGGGGATTGCCCTGCGCAAGGGCCAGCCCGCGTTGTTGGCGGCGGTGTCGAGCATTGTCGAAGGCTGGCATGCCAATGGGCTGATCATCGAGCTGGAGCAGCGTTACGCCCTGGCGCCGAATGCCTGGGTCGCGCAACAGCATGCGCAGGCACGCCATGAGTGAGGTCAGCCTGCGCCTGTGGCTGGAACAACACGGCCTGTCGCTGAGCATCGTCTGGGACCCGATGGACCGTCAGCGCTTTCTGCTGGGCCTGGGCCTGACGTTGCTGTTGTCCCTGGCGAGTATCGCGCTGTCGTTGTTGATCGGTGCCATCGGCGCCGCCGGCCTGGGTTCGCGCCAAGGGCTGTGGCGCGGGATCAGCGGCGCGTATGTGGCGTTGTTTCGCAACACGCCGTTGTTGGTGCAGTTGTTCTTTTTCTACTTCGGCCTCGGTGCGTTGCTGCCGCTGGTGGACGGTGTGCGCCTGCTCAACGGCACGCAGTGGGCGATCATCGTGATCGCCTTGCACAGCGGCGCGTTCCAGGCGGTGAATCTGCGCGCCGGAATTGATGCCGTACCCCGCGCCACCCTCCAGGCGGCGGCCGCCCTGGGCATGCAGGAGCGCACGGTGCTGCGCCATGTCGTGCTGCCGCTGGCGCTGCGCAACAGCCTGCCGGCGATGGGCAATACGGTGGTGCAGACCATCAAATCGACCTCGATTGCCTACGCGATTGCGGTGCCGGAGTTGCTCTATGCGAGCAACCGGATCTGGTCCGACAACTTCAATGTCGCCGAGATGATGCAGGTGCTGTTGCTGGTCTGGCTGGTGCTGATCGGCCTCAGCAGTTGGCTGTTGCGCCGCCTCGAACATCACCTGCGCCTGCCGGGCCAGGAGTTGCCGAATGCAGCCTGAACCTTCGCCCCTGTTGCTGCTATGGCAATGGGCACCCGCGCTGCTGCAAGGCTTTGGCCTGAATATTCTCATGGGCGTCACGGCGATGCTGGTGGCGACGATCCTGGGTGTCGCCCTCGGTAGCCTGCAAGTCAGCGCCCACCCGCACCTGCGCCGGGGTGCCGGGCATCTGAGCCGTTTGTTGCGCAACCTGCCGTGGCTGGTGGTGATGTTCTACGTGGCTTACCTGCTGCCCTACGAAGTGCAGTGGGCCGGGCGTTGGTGGCAGTTGCCGGACTGGCTGAAAGTCGCGCTGGGCCTGGCGCTGCCTGCCATCGGCTATCTCTCGGAGATTGTGCGCGGCGGCGTGTACGCGGTGCCGCCCGGCCAGTGGGAGGCCGCCCAGGCCTTGGGGCTGCGCCATGGCCAGGCGCTGCGCTACGTGATCATCCCGCAGACCCTGCCAAGCCTGGTGGCGCCGTGGATGAACCTGTATTGCGCGGTGACCATGTCCACGTCCCTGGCCAATCTGCTGGGTGTGGAAGAGCTGATGACCACCCTGCAATCGCACCTCTCCAGCCAGTTGCGCAGCGACCTGCTGCTGCCCGCCTATGGCGTGGTGTTTATCGCGTTCTTTCTCTACATCTACCCCCTTTCACGCTGGGCCAGGCGGCTGGAACGCCGATGAGCCTTTCGACGAGACCCGCCACCATGCGCGACGACACCTTGCTGACCCACCTCGGCCGCGATCCGGCCAACCATGCCGGCACCGTCAACACCCCGGTGTATCGCAGCTCGACCTTTATCTGGCCCGATACCAGCACCCTGCAAAATCACCTGCAACAGGCCGACGACCCGCACTATCGCAGTCATATCTACGGGCGCAACGGCAACCCCACCACCGCCGCGTTCGAAGACGCGGTGGCCGAGCTGGAAGGCGGCTTTCGCGGACTGATCATGCCCAGCGGCCTGGCGGCGATTGTCGGTGCGGTGTTGGCGGTGGCGCGGGCCGGCGACCACATCCTGGTCACCGACAACTGCTACTGGCACGCACGCCAGGTGTTTGACCAGATCCTGCCGCGCTATGGCATCCAGGCCAGCTATTTCGCGCCGATGCTCGGCGCGGACATCGCCGGGTTGCTGCGCCCGAATACGCGCCTGGTGTATGCCGAAGCGCCCGGCTCCAGCACCTTCGAAGTGCAGGACATTCCCGCCATCGCCCGTGCGGCCCACGCCCATGG
>NZ_JADDUM010000032.1 GCF_015163715.1 Pseudomonas cyclaminis | reverse complement strand
GCTGGCGCGGCGGGCGGCGTGGATTCGGCAGCAGATGAGTCAACTCGGTGGCGATGGCTACCTGCTTGAGTTGAACAACTCCCGCAAAGCGCCCTGGTCCGACTGACCCAACACAGAAACAAATGTGGGAGGGGGCTTGCCCCCGATAGCGGTGGATCAGTCAGTCTTATTTGTAGCTCGACCCACTGCAATCGGGGGCAAGCCCCCTCCCACATTTGTGTAGCGTTGTTCCTACAATCGCGTTCGAATTTGGCCCAAGGCCATTGCTGCACCCTGTGTATCATCCTGTCTCTTTTTTCCATGCGACCTTTCTCGATCCGCTGAGCTTACTGGGCTACTTTTTTAAGCCACCTTCAGCGGTCAATGGAGTGACAGCCTATGCACGACACCCTCCAGCAGGTCTTTGGTTATCCCCAGTTTCGTTTGGGCCAGGAAGAAACGGTCAGCGCCGTGCTGGCTGGTCGTTCTGCGGCCGCGATTTTCCCGACGGGTTCGGGTAAATCCCTGTGTTATCAGCTGTCGGCGGTGTTGTTGCCGCACCTGACGCTGGTGGTCTCGCCACTGCTGGCGTTGATGCAAGACCAGTTGGGCTTTTTGCAGCGCCATGGTATTTCGGCAGGCAGTATCGATTCGGCCCAGAGCCGCGATGACGCCAATGACGTAATGGCCCGCGCCCGTTCCGGTGAACTGAAAATCCTGATGATTTCCGTAGAGCGCTTGAAGAACGAGCGTTTTCGCAACTTTCTGCAAAGTGTGCAGATCTCGCTGCTGGTGGTGGACGAGGCGCACTGTATTTCCGAGTGGGGCCACAACTTCCGTCCGGACTACCTGAAGCTGCCGGACTACCAGCGCCAGTTCAAGATCCCACAAGCTCTGCTGTTGACGGCTACAGCCACGCCCAAGGTGATTGCCGATATGCAGGCGAAGTTCGCCATTGCTCCGGGTGATGTGGTGACCACGGGGTTCTACAGGCCGAACCTGAACCTGCTGGTCGAACCGGTCAGCGGTGCCGACAAGCGTCGTCGCCTGGTGCAGTGGATGAACGAGCGCGCCAACCAGCCGAGCATCGTCTACGTCACCCTGCAGAAAACCGCTGAGCAGATCGCCGAGCACCTGAATCGCAATGGCATCCAGGCCGAGGCGTATCACGCCGGGTTGCCCCACGATAAACGTGAGGGCATCCAGCAGCGCTTCATGGGCGGGCGTTCCAATTGCATCGTTGCCACCATCGCGTTCGGCATGGGCATCGACAAGAGTGACATCCGCAATGTGGTGCACTTCGACCTGCCCAAATCCATCGAGAACTACAGCCAGGAAATCGGCCGTGCCGGGCGTGATGGGCAGCCCTCGGACTGTCTGGTGTTGGCCAATCGTGACAGCCTCAATGTGCTGGAAAACTTTGTGTACGGTGACACGCCTGAGCAGCAGGGTATCCGCCGGGTGCTGGAGGACTTGCAGGCGGCGCGCAGTGAAGGGCAGTGGGAGTTTTTGCTGAGGTCACTGTCGGACCACAGCAATATCCGCGAGCTGCCACTCAAGACGCTGCTGGTGCAGTTGGAACTCAAGGGCGTGATCGCGCCGCGCTACGCGTTTTATGCCGAGTACCGGTTCAAGTACCTGATCGAACCTGAAGCGTTGCTGGCGCGGTTTTCTGGTGAGCGGCAGCAGTTTGTCGCGGCGATTATCCAGGTGTGCAAGCGTGCGAAAACCTGGGCGACGGTGGATTTCGATGCGCTGTATCAACAGCACAATGCCGAGCGCAATCGCGTGGTGAAGGCGCTGGATTACTTCCAGGAACAGGGCCTGATCGAGTTGGAAAGCAAGCAGATGACGGAGGTCTACAGCCTGCTGAACACCGACTTTGATCCACAGGTGCTGAGCGCCGAGTTATACACAGGCTTCAAGCAGCACGAGGTGACGGAAGTGGCGCGGATTCACGCCATGCTTGATCTGTTCGCCACCGAACAGTGCCTGGGTCAGCGTCTGGCCCAGTATTTTGGTGATGAAAAAGCCCCCGAGCGCTGCGGACATTGCTCGGTCTGCCACGGCCATGTGGCCCATCTGCCGTCACCGCCAGCGTTACCGCCGCTTGTGGATAAAAATTTCATGGGGCTGTGCGGTGATTTTATCCACAGGCATCATGAGCACACGGGCGAGCTACCGGGTGCGGAACGGCTGACGCGCTTTCTCGGTGGCATCAGCGTGCCGTTGTTTACCAAGCTGAAGGCGCGGGGCATTCCCGGTTTTGCAGCGCTGGAGGACTATCCCTATGCCGACGTCCGCAGCTGGTCCGAAGTCCATTTGAATGACCTGTAAACCCACGTTCACCCGAGGTGCCCATGCCTGATTCAGTGCCACAGCGTGCCGATTACCCTCACTTCCAACCGATCATCACGCGTTGGCACGACAATGACGTGTACGGCCACGTGAACAACGTCACCTACTACAGCTTCTTCGATACGGCGGTGAACACCTACCTGATCGAGCAGGGTGGGTTGGATATTCATGGCGGCGACGTGGTGGGGTTTGTGGTGAGTTCGGCGTGCGATTACTTTGCGTCGATCGCCTTCCCCGAGCGTATCGACATCGGCCTGCGCGTGGGCAAGTTGGGCAATAGCTCAGTGCAGTATGAGTTGGCAGTGTTCAAGGCAGGCGAAGAGGAAGCCTGCGCGGCGGGGCGCTTTGTGCATGTGTTTGTGGATCGGGGGTCGAACCAGCCAGTGACCATTGCGGGGATGTTGCGCGAGGCGTTGCAGCGGTTGGTCATCCAAACCTGATTTTTCAAGCTGCACTGAAGCAAATGTGGGAGCGGGCTTGTTCGCGAAAGCGGTGAGTCAATCAGCACATCTCTAGCTGAAAGACCGCCTTCGCGAGCAAGCCCGCTCCCACATGGGTATGCAGTGTGCGTTAAACCGCGAGTTTACCGGTGACGGTAGTGGTGCTTGTTCTTGCGATGCCCGTAGGCATGGCCGCGGCCGGGATGGTCATCACGGTCATAACGACGGGAATCGCGCCCGCGATCACGACGATCATCGTCATCGCTCTTGTTACCCATGTAGTTGCCCAGTGCACCGCCCGCGCCACCGCCGGCGGCCGAGCCGATCAGTGCACCGGTGCTGCCGCCGACACTGCGGCCTACGACGTTGCCGCCGGCTGCGCCCAGCGCGCCGCCAATAGCGGCTTCGCCACGGCTGCGCTTGTCGGCGCCAACTGCACTACCACCTGCGCCGCCCAGGGCCGCGCCGATGGTCGAACCGGTATTGCCGCCTAATTGCTGGCCGACGACAGAACCTAGAACCCCGCCCAATGCGCCGCCTACACCGGCTTCGGTGGTGCCACCGGCCATGGCTGCGCCACTGACCAGGCCAAGGGACAACAAGAGAATCGAGGAGAACTTCATTCGGGAAACCTCAAGAGGATGACGGCGCGATCCTGAGGCTGTATTGACATGGTGACAATAGAAATCCGACCAGTAACACGAGTTGTACACAATTCGCTAAGTTACTGTTTTAGCTATGGAACTTAAGTGATTTTTGCGGGTCATTAGCTACTTCGGAACGCCGCTTTTATGCAAAAGCGGCCTTTTTTGTGTCCGAAATGATCAGTCAGGCCGTACGCGCCATGATCAGCCCATTGTCACTTGCGGCCTCCAATCGGATCGCCACGAACTTTGATGTCGGCGTATGGCTGCCATCCCCGGTGCTTTCCAGCGGCACCAGCGGGTTCACTTCCGGGTAGTAAGCGGCAGCCTGGCCTGCCGGAATATCAAATGCCAGCAAGGTGAAGCCTTTCACACGACGCTCACGGCCATCTTCCCACAGCGACACGATGTCAGCCTTCTGCCCTGGCTTGAAGCCCAGGCGGATGATGTCGGCTTCGTTGACGAACAAGACGTCGCGCTGGCCCTTCACCCCGCGATAGCGGTCGTCGAGCCCATAAATGGTGGTGTTGTACTGATCGTGGGAGCGCATCGACTGCATGATCAGATCCGGTACCCGGCCCGTGGCGTGGGTGCGTTCGTGGATCAGGTCTTTGGGCAGGATGTTCGGGCGGAAGTTGGCGCGGCCCGACGGGGTGTTCCAGCGACGTGCGCCGGCGGAGTTACCCAAGTAGAAGCCACCTGGGTTTTTGATTTTCTCGTTGAAGTCCTTGAAGCCCGGGATGGTGTCGGCAATCAGGTCGCGGATGCGTCTGTAGTCAGCCACCAGCCAGTTCCAATCCACCGGCTTGCTGCCCAGCGTCGCGGCGGCAATGCCGGCCAGGATTGCCGGCTCGGATTTCATCAGCTTCGACAGCGGTTGCAGTTGGCCATTGGAGCCGTGAACCATGCTGAACGAGTCTTCCACCGTGACCGCTTGCGGGCCGTCGGCCTGGATGTCGATGTCGGTACGGCCCAGGCACGGCAGGATCAGCGCGTCCTTGCCATGCATCAGGTGGCTGCGGTTGAGCTTGGTGCTGATCTGCACGGTCAGGTCGCAATTGCGCAGCGCTTCGAAGGTGCGCGGGCTGTCCGGGGTGGCTTGGGCGAAGTTGCCGCCCAGGCCGATAAACACTTTGGAGCGGCCTTCCAGCATGGCGTGAATCGCTTCCACCACGTTGTGACCATTGGTGCGTGGCACCTGGAACTTGAAGCGACGCTCCAGCGCGTCGAGGAACGCTACCGGTGGGCGCTCGTTGATGCCCATGGTGCGGTCGCCCTGCACGTTGCTGTGGCCTCGCACCGGGCACAGGCCGGCGCCTGGGCGACCGATGTTGCCCCGCAGCAGCATCAGGTTGGCGATTTCCTGGATCGTCGGCACCGAGTGGCGATGCTGGGTGATGCCCATCGCCCAGCACATGATCACATTCTTGCCTTTGGCATACATGCGCGCCGCTTGCTCGATCTCCACCAGCGGCAGTCCGGACTGCGCGACGATTTCATCCCAGGAGGTGTCGTCGATCTGGCCCAGGTAATCAAGCACGTTGGTGGTGTGTTCGTTGAGGAAGTCGTGGTCGAACACGGCTTCCTTGCCTTCTGCCTGAGCCTGGCGTTCCCACAGCAGCAGGAACTTGGCCATGCCGCGCAGGATGGCCATGTCGCCACCCAATGCGGGGCGGAAGTAGGCGGTGTTGGTCGGCTTGTCGCCGTTGGTGAGCATTTCCAGCGGGTGTTGCGGGTGCTGGAAGCGTTCCAGGCCGCGCTCTTTCAGCGGATTGATACACACCACCTGGGCGCCGCGTTTGACCGCTTCACGCAAGGGTTCGAGCATACGCGGGTGGTTGGTGCCGGGGTTTTGGCCCCAGACGAAAATCGCGTCGGCATGTTCGAAATCATCAAAGGTCACGGTGCCTTTGCCGACGCCCACGCTTTGCGCCAGGGCCACGCCGCTGGCCTCATGGCACATGTTCGAGCAGTCCGGGAAGTTGTTGGTGCCGTAGGCGCGCACGAACAACTGATACAGATACGCCGCTTCGTTGCTGGCCCGGCCCGAGGTGTAGAACTCGGCCATGTCTGGGCTTGGCAGTGCATTGAGATGTTTGCCGATCAGGTCGAAGGCCGCTTCCCAGCTGACCGGTGTGTAGCGGTCGCTTTCGGCGTCGTAGCGCATCGGCTCGGTCAGGCGGCCCTGGTATTCAAGCCAGTAATCGCTCTGTTCCAGCAGTGCAGTGACGCTGTGTTTGGCGAAGAAGGCCGCATCCACACGACGTTTGGTGGCTTCCCAGTTGACTGCCTTGGCGCCGTTTTCGCAGAACTTGACCATGCCGCTTTCCGGCGAGTCCCCCCAGGCGCAGCCCGGGCAATCGAAGCCTCCGTTCTGGTTGGTCTTGAGCATCATGCGCAGGTTCTTCAGCGCGTTGTCACTGGTCAGCCAGGCCTGCGCCACGCTGATCAGCGCGCCCCAGCCACCCGCCGCGCCTTTATAAGGCTTATAGCGCGGGGTTGGGGTTTGGTCGGCTTGATGATGATTGCTCACGGCTGGTTCTCCATCGCAGGGCTGTAGACCCGCGGCGCATTTTTTTGCGGCAGGTGGATGAGATTGAGGTTATGCCGGCGTGCCCATTGCAGGGCCAGGCCGGTGGGCGACGACAGGCTGACCAGGGTCTGGATGCCTGCGCGCAACACTTTCTGGATCAATTCGAGGCTGCAACGGCTGGTGACAATCGCCAGTCCGCCGTCGGTCGGGATCTTTTGGCGGATCAGCGCACCGATCAACTTATCGAGGGCGTTATGGCGACCGATGTCTTCGCGGCCCATCAGCAATTCGCCTTGGCCGTTCATGAACACCGCTGCATGCACCGCGCCGCTGTATTGGCCCAAAGGTTGGAAGGCGCTGATGCGCTGGCGCAGGCCATCAAGCCATTCCGCTGGAGGCAACGGTGCGCCGGGCAAGACCTTAAGGTCCGGCAAGGCTTGTTCCACCGCCTCTACACCGCACAATCCGCAGCCGCTGGTACCCGCCAATTGACGCCGTTGCTGCTTGAGATTCCAGAACGCACGGCTGGAAATCTGCACCTGGGCATACTGTGTCGAACCAGAACCGCTGAGTTTCAGATCATAAATGTCGCTAACGTCAGCGATAATCCCGCTGCCTATGCTGAAACCGACGATGAAGTCTTCCAGGTCCGTCGGCGTGACCAGCATCACTGCCTGGCTGATGTCGTTATAGGCGATCGCCAACGCCACTTCTTCCGCCAACGCAGTGCTGGCGACCTCTGTGTGTTCGAGATTGCAGTATTGGTAGCTCTGGCTGGCGGCGGGCGCGGGCGTTTCAGAGGCGGGCGCCGCGCAGACTGGGCGCTTGGCGTTCATGGGGCAGTACCACCGGCGGATTGATCAGTGTTTAGACTAGGCGCGACAAAGCGTCGCGTCTAATTGCCAGTACTGATCTACCGATAGATGACGTCGATCAAGACGCGTTTTGCGATTTCTGAAACAGCGCGAAACACGCCTCCGCCAACGCGGAACGCGGTGCGCTGCGGCGCATGATCAGCCCAAGGCGTGCGAGGGTGTGGGCATCCTCGATAGGTTGCAGGCGCAAGTGCTCGGTGAGCGCATCCAGGCCGCCGTCCAGCGGCATTACCGCGCAGCACAGTCCGCCGTGCACCGCTTGCAGCAACTGATGTACGGCATCGGTCTGCAACAGCGGTTGGGGGTTGAGCCCGCGGCTGTGGAAGTTGTGGTCGATGGACTGGCGAAAGTGCATGCCGCTGGTGAGCATGCCCAAAGGCAGCTCGATCAATGCTTCCCAGCTCAACGGCTTATCACCAAAACTGAAGAACCGCTGGTCGTAGAGCAAGCCCATGCGGGTTTCTCCCAGGGCCAGCGAGTCAAAGCGTTCATTATCCAAGCGTTCCAGATAAGAGACGCCCAGGTCCAGGCGGTTGCTCGCCAGTTGTTCAAGGATCTGTTCGGAGCTTAAGGCCGAAAGCTCAAAGCGCAGGCTCGGGTGCTCTTTGTGCAGTTGCTGCATCAACGCCAACGGATCAAAGCTCGACAGTGGCACCACGCCCAAGCGCAATGTGCCCACCAGGTTGCCGCGACAGGCAGCAGCCTCAGCCTGTAAGCCGTCATACGCCGCCAGCACGGTGCGGGCCCACGCCAGCACCCGTTCGCCGGGCGCGGTGAAACCTTCGAAACGCTGGCCGCGATTGACCAAAGGCAAGTCCAACTCTTCTTCGAGGCTGCGCAGGCGCATCGACAGGGTGGGCTGGGTGATGTGGCAACGCGCCGCTGCCTGGCCGAAGTGACGGGTTTCATCGAGGGCGATGAGGAATTTCAGCTGTTTGATGTCCATCTTCGCTCCAGGGCTTATTCCAATGGCGGGGGGATTCTAGCGCGTTTGGGTCTTTGGCCGGACTGGAACCCAAATCTGTAGGACTGGTCTAGTCTTGGGCATCTGGAATACAACTACCAAGGAGAGCGCACTAATGAGCATTTTCAGCTTTATCAAAGAAGCCGGCGAAAAGATTGTCGACCTGTTGACGCCGGGTAATGCGAACGCGAGTGAGCAGTTGAAGGATCACGTGTCGAAGGTGGGTCTGGGGAATCCGAATGTGCAGACCACGGTGGACGGCGACACGGTGACCGTGACGGGTGAGGTCGCCACCCAGGAAGAGAAAGAGAAAATCCTGCTGGCGCTGGGCAATATTTCCGGTGTTGCGAAAGTGGATGACCAGATCACTGTTCTCGGGCCAGTTGTTGCGGCTGCCCGTTTCGTCGTAGTGAAAAAAGGCGACACCCTGAGCGCGATTGCCAAGGTCGAATACGGCGACGCCAATAAGTACAACAAGATTTTCGAGGCCAACAAGCCGTTGTTGTCGCACCCGGACAAGATCTATCCAGGCCAGTCACTGCGTATCCCTGAGTAAAAGTGTGAGAGGGGGCTTGGCCCCCTCCCACATTTGATCAGAGTCCGACAATGAGGTCGCGGTAATCACCGACGGCTGCAAACTCAGCAGTATCCTTGGGTGCTTTTTTGCTGTCCGGCTCTTTTACCGCCAGCAGATGCCCCACACCAAAATCCCTGGCGCTGCGCAGAATTGGCAAGGTGTCGTCAATAAACAGGCTGCGCGAAGGATCAAACTCGATGTCGGCTTGCAGGGCATCCCAGAACTGTGGGTTTTCCTTGGCGAAACCGTAGTCGTGGGAGCTGATCAACCGCTCGAAATACGGCGCCAGTTCAATGCGTTCCAGCTTCAATGACAGCGAATCACGATGGGCGTTGGTGATCAGGATCACACGCTTGCCGGCCTGTTTGATCGCCGCCAGAAAGGTGTCGGCATCCGGGCGCAGGGCGATCAAGTGGGCGGTTTCCAGCTTGAGGTCGCGCACCGGGATCTTCAGTTCCGCGCTCCAGAAATCCAGGCAATACCATTGCAACTGTCCGGCGTTACGCTCGAACAGGGGCAGCAATTCCATCTCGGCCATGGCCCGGCTCACCCCGTGCAACTCGGCGTAACGCTGGGGCAGGTGTTCCATCCAGAAGTGGTTGTCGTAATGCAGGTCGAGCAGGGTGCCGTCCATGTCCAGCAGGACGGTGTCGATGGCGTGCCAGGGCAAACAGGGCATGGGGCGTTCTCATGTAAGTAAAGATATCCGACACAGACAATCGGAAAAGCCACGGTATAGTAACCCGATCACGCCAAGGAGCCGCTTATGCGCCAGAAACCCACCGTCCTCGCCCGCGAAATAGTCGCCAGTAGCCGTTTGTTCCGCGTGGAGGAAGTGCAATTGCGCTTTTCCAATGGCGTTGAGCGGACCTACGAGCGCCTGGTGGGCCGCGGTGCCGGCTACGGCGCGGTGATGATCGTGGCAATGATCGACGAAGATCATGCATTGCTGGTGGAAGAGTACTGCGGCGGTACCGACGAATATGAGTTGTCCTTGCCCAAGGGCCTGATCGAACCGGGCGAAGACGTGCTGGCGGCGGCAGACCGTGAGCTCAAGGAAGAAGCCGGCTACGGCGCGCGGCAGTTGGAACACATTACCGAGCTGTCGCTGTCGCCCGGTTACATGAGCCAGAAAATCCAGGTGGTGCTGGCCACCGATCTTTATGAAGAGCGCCTGGAAGGCGATGAGCCCGAGCCGATGCGCGTGGATCGGGTCAACCTGCGTGAGCTGTCGCAGTTGGCGCAAAACGAGCAATTCAGTGAAGGTCGCGCCTTGGCGGCGTTGTACCTGGTACGAGACCTGTTGATCCAGCGTGGAGCGTTTACCGCATGAGCGAACTGTTTTTAGGCCATCCGTTTATCGCCCCTGTGATCGAACTGGCTCGCCAAGCGGGTGAAGTCATCCTGCCATACTGGCGCGCCGATGTTGCGGTGACCTCCAAGGCCGACGATTCGCCGGTGACGGCAGCGGACCTCGCTGCTCACCATCTGATTCTCGCTGGCCTTACCGCACTGGACCCGAGCATCCCCGTGCTGTCCGAAGAAGACGCCGATATCGACCAGAGCGTGCGCGCCGGCTGGACGCGTTGGTGGCTGGTGGATCCGCTGGACGGCACCAAGGAATTTATCGCCGGCAGTGAAGAGTTCACCGTGAATATCGCCCTGATCGAGCATGGGCGGGTGGTGTTCGGTGTGGTGTCGATGCCCACCAGCGGCCGTTGCTACTTTGGCGGCGCAGGTTTAGGCGCGTGGCGCTCGGATGTGAATGAAGCGCCCAGGCAGATCCAGGTGCGTGCAGCGCCGGCGGTGGGTGAGGCGTTTACCGTGGTTGCCAGCCGTCGACATACCAGCCCCGAGCAGGAACGTTTGCTGGATGGGTTGAGCGCTGGCCTGGGTGAGTTGAAGTTGGCGAATATCGGCAGCTCGTTGAAGTTCTGCCTGTTGGCCGAGGGCAGCGCCGACTGCTACCCGCGCCTGGCGCCGACTTCGCAGTGGGATACGGCTGCGGCTCAGGGGGTATTGGAAGGCGCGGGAGGTGAGGTGCTGGAGTTGAGTGGCGAGCCGTTCAGCTATCCGGCGCGGGAGTCTTTGCTGAACCCGTTTTTCCTGGCACTGCCGGCGAAGGCTGCGTGGCGCGAGCGATTGTTGACCCTCGCAAGATCTTAAACCACCGCAGATCAAAATGTTGGAGGGGGCTTGCCCCCGATAGCGGCGTGTCAGTCAAATACACCAGTGACTGAACCACCGCCATCGGGGGGCAAGCCCCCTCCCACATTTGTTTTGTGTATTGGCTTCTAGCGGTGCAGGACGTACTGGCCGGTGAAGGCCACCGCGTGTTCCTCGCTGCCCTCATTCACAATCCACGTCTCCAGCGCCAAGCGCGCCCGGCCATAGCGCTTGTAGGTTGCCAAAAAGCGCTTCCACACTTTCTCTTCCGGCGCCGCGCACACAGCGGTCGCATCCCGCGTCACCGGCAGTGGATAACTGATCTGCCCTTCCTGAATCACGATATGCCCGTCTTCAACCCCTTCCTCGCGCAGTTGCAGGTGCAGCCAGCCCCAACCGGCCAGCACCGCGCCGCAGTAGAGGCTGCCGCCGAACATGGTGCTCTTGTGGTTGATGTTGGCTTGCAGGGGTAGGTGCAGCTGCAGTTGCCCGCCTTGCCAGTCGAGCACCTTGAGGCCCATTTCCCGGGTCAGGGGGATGTCGTGGTGCAGGATGGATTCCAAGTAACGGCTGTCGCGGCTCATGGGGGCCTCTGGGTGGGTGGGCTGGGTCATTCGTCGTCAGCGCTTTGGTTGGCGAAGTTCAGGCCGTGCTTGCGCAGTTTGTCGTGCAAGGTCTTGCGCGGCACGCCGAGGGCTTCTGCGAGGCTGCGCATGGAGCTGTGGGGACGGGTCAGTTCGGCGGCGATCAGGCTTTTCTCGAACTGCTCGACCTGCTCGCTCAAGCCGCCCGGCGTGGAGGTCAGCACACTGCTGGCGGGATTGTCCGGCGTGCTGTCGAGTGCCAGTTCCAGGCCCAGCGCAAAGCGCTCGGCGGCGTTCTGCAATTCCCGCACATTGCCCGGCCAGTTGTGACGCAACAACAGTGCGCGCTGGCCCGGCTGCAGCTCGTGCAACGTCAGGCCGTGGCGGCTGCTGGCTTCGTCGGCGAAGTGCTGGAACAGCATCAACGCATCTTCACCGCGCTCGCGCAGCGGCGGAATGCGCAGCGGCGCAACGTTGAGACGGTAATACAAGTCGGCGCGGAAACGGCCCTGGTCGGCGGACTGGCGCAGGTCTTCCTTGGTGGCGGCGATGATGCGGATATCCAGCGGGATCAGTTGATTGCCGCCCAGGCGCTCCACCACGCGCTCCTGCAACAGGCGCAGCAGTTTGACCTGTACATCCAGGCTCATGCTTTCAATTTCATCGAGGAACAAGGTGCCGCCGTTGGCAAATTCGAACTTGCCGATACGGCGTTTCTGCGCCCCGGTAAAGGCGCCGGGTTCATGGCCGAACAGCTCGCTCTCCACCACCGATTCCGCCAGGGCACCGGCGTTGATCGCCACAAACGGGCCGCTGCGGCGGCTCGACAGGTCGTGCAGTGCGCGGGCCACGACTTCTTTGCCGGCGCCGGTTTCACCCAGGATCAGCACGTCGGCCTTGGTCGCCGCCAGTGCACCGATCTGCTCGCGCAGCCGCAGCATCTGTGGCGAGTGGCCTACCAGGCGTGTGCTCAGTTGCTGGCGGTCGCTGAGGGCCAGACGCAGGCTGCGGTTGTCCAGTACCAGGCGGCGCAGGGCCAGGGCGCGACGTACGCTGTCGAGCAGCGAATCGCTGGCAAAGGGTTTTTCAAGGAAGTCATAGGCGCCGGCGCGCATGGCCTGTACCGCCAGCGGCACGTCGCCGTGGCCGGTAATCAGCAGCACCGGCAGGTCGGGGTCCTGGCCGTGCAGTTCGGCCAGCAGCTCCAGGCCGTCCATGCCGGGCATGCGGATGTCGCTGACCACGACGCCCGGCCAGTCCCGCGACAGGCGCGCGGTGAGGCCGGTGGCTTCGCCCAGGGTCAGGACTTTCAGCCCGGCCAGGTCCAGGGTCTGGCACAGGGCCTGACGCAGGTGTGGATCGTCGTCGATCAACACCACCTGAATCTGGTTATCGATACTCATACACTGCGGTCCTCGGACGGTTGCAGACTGACGCCCGGCGAGCCGGCACGCAATTTCAGGGTTAACAGCGCGCCACCTTCCTTATGGTTAGCGAACGACAGTTCGCCGCCAAAGGCACGCATCAGGGTCTCACAGATCGCCAGGCCCAACCCCAGGCCCTGGGTGCGGGTCTTGGTGGTGTAAAACGGCTCGCTGGCGCGGCCCAGCGCTTCCATGCAAAACCCTGGGCCATTGTCGCGGATGTACAGGTTGACGCCCTGCGCGGTGGTTTCGGCACTCAGCCAGAGTTTGCGCGGTGGGCCTTTTTCGGTGAGGGCGTCGAGGGCGTTGGCCAACAGGTTGCCCAGCACTTGGCGCAGACGGGTTTCGCCGGCCTGCACCCACAGCGTTGCCTCCGGCAGATCACGGATCAGCTCCACTTCCATCGACCGCCGCCGCTTGGCCAACAGCGCGAGCGCGTCGTCCAGCGCCGGTTGCAGGGCCACGCTCTCCGGCGCATGTCGGTCGCGTCGGGCGAAGGCGCGCAGGTGGGCGATGATCGAGGCCATACGCCCGGTCAGTTCGCTGATCAACTTGAGGTTGCCCCGCGCATCGGCGGTGCGTTCATGGTCCAGCAGGATCTCGGCGTTTTCCGCATAGCTGCGAATCGCGGCCAGGGGCTGATTGAGTTCGTGGCTGATACTCGCCGACATGGTGCCCAACGCCGACAGCTTGCCCGCTTGCACCAGATCATCCTGGGCGCGCACCAGTTCCTGCTGGGCGTGTTCGCGCTCCAGCACTTCTTGTTTGAGCCGCCGGTTCAGGCCTTCCAGATCGCTGGTCCGTTCGACCACTCGGGCTTCCAGCTCGCGACGTGCCTTGGCTTCAAACGCAATGCGATCCAGGTAATGGCGGCGTCGTTGCATCATCAAACCGAGCAGCAACATCAGCACCAGCAGCGTGGCACCGCCCACGGCGACCACCGTGCGCACCGGGCGGCTGATCAAGGATTGCGGCGCGAGGATTTCCACGTTCCAGCCGGTCTCGGCGATGGCCGTGGATTGGCGCAGCCACGCGGTGCTGCTCAGGCTCAGCGGTTGTGGGTCGCGGGTCGGGTAGGGCTGGATCGCAATGATCGCCTGGCGCTCTTCGGCGGTCAGTGGCCGAGTGGCGCGGAACCGCCATTGCGGGCGCGAGGTGAGGATCACCACGCCGTTGTGGTCGGTGACCAGCAGTTGTTCAGGCGTGTTGCCCCACAGGCTTTCGGTGTGGTCCAGGTCGACCTTGACCACCAGCACGCCGATGATCTTGTCACCCTCGCGCACGGCGGCGGCGAAGAAGTAACCGCGTTTGGCCGACGTTGTACCCAGGCCGAAAAACCGTCCCAGGCGCCCGGCCATGGCTTCGCTGAAGTAGGGGCGGAACGAGAAGTTGCGCCCGACAAAACTGTCCTGTTTGTCCCAGTTCGAGGCGGCGAGGGTCTTGCCGGTGGTGTCCATCAGGTACATCACTTCCACGCCGGCCTGGGCGGCGACGTCCTTGAGCAGCAGGTTGGCGTTGATCTGGTGGGTGCTGATGTTCGGCGCGTCCAGCACGGTACGCAGGGCGGGCAAGTCGCCGAGGATCTGTGGCAGCACTTCATAGCGGTGCAGGGTGCCCAGCAGGTTGGCGACGTACAGGTCGAGGGTCTGGCGGTTCTGCCCGGCCAGTTCGCTGCGGTAATAGCGCTCGGCCAAGTGCTCCAATGGCCACAGCAGCGGTGCCAGGCACAACGCCAGCAGGGCGAGGCTGCGCCAGCGGGGTCTTCGCGGAAGGGATGGAGTCATGGGAGTCGTGCGCCTGTGGGTACAGGCGCATTATGCCTAGTGCTGCTGTGCAAGACACTCGCGCAATGCGTCTTGCCAATCTGGCTGGCTGACGTGCCACTGTTGCTGCAAGCGGCGGCAATCGAGGCGCGAGTTCAGTGGGCGCTTGGCGGGCGTCGGGTAGGCGCTGGAGGGGATCGGCTCAAGTTCAGCACAGTGTTTCCCTTCGGCGCGCAGGTGCTCGCCAATCGCCTGGGCGAAGCCGAACCACGACGTCTCACCCTGGGCCGTCAGGTGATAGACGCCCCATTCCCCGGTCTCGCCGGCCTGCCAACGCTCGATCAATGCGCGGGTGCTGCCGGCAATGGTGCCGGCCCATGTTGCGCGCCAATCTGGTCGGCCACGATGCGCATCTGCGGTTTCTCTTGCAGCAGACGTTGCATGGTCAGCAGGAAATTCTTGCCCGTGTTGGAGTAGACCCAACTGGTGCGCAGAATCAGGTATTCGCCGCCCACCGCGGCAATCGCCTGCTCGCCCGCCAGCTTGCTCTGGCCGTAGACACCCAACGGGTTCGGCGCGTCGACCTCGGTGTAGGGCGCAGGCTTGCTGCCGTCGAACACGTAGTCGGTGGAGTAGTGAATCAGCGGAACGCCCAGGGCCTTGGCTTCCTCCGCGAGGATGCCGGGGGCGATAGCGTTGATGGCGAAGGCGGCGTCCGGTTCGCTTTCGGCCTGATCGACTGCCGTGTGGGCGGCGGCGTTGATGATCAGGTCGGGGCGATGGGCGCGGGTCTGCTCGCGGATCTGCTCCGGTTTGGCCAGGTCGAGTTGGTGGCTGCCGAGCACAATCAGCTCGCCCAGCCCCTGAAGGTGCTGTTGCAGTGCCTGGGAGACTTGGCCATGTTGGCCGGTAATCAGAATCTTCATGGGAACAGGTCGGCGTCCATCAGCAGTTTGCCCGCCTGGTCCTTGGCGGACAGTTGCGGCGGCTCGGTCAGCTCCCAGTCGATGGCCAGCGTCGGGTCATTCCACAGGATGCTGCGCTCGGCGCTCGGCTGGTAGTAGTCGGTGGTCTTGTAGAGGAACTCGGCGTAGTCGCTCAGCACCACAAACCCATGGGCAAACCCTTCCGGAACCCACAACTGGCGATGGTTTTGCGCCGACAGGCGTACACCCACCCACTGGCCGAAGTTCGGCGAGCTGCGGCGAATGTCCACGGCGACATCGAGCACTTCGCCCGCGGTGACACGCACCAGTTTGCCCTGGGTGTGCTCCAGTTGGTAATGCAGGCCCCGCAGCACGTTTTTTTGCGAGCGCGAGTGGTTGTCCTGCACAAACTCGCGCTTGAGCCCGGTGGCCTCGGCAAAGGCGCGGGCATTGAAGCTTTCGTAGAAAAAACCGCGCTCGTCACCGAACACTTTTGGTTCGAGGATCAAGACGCCGGGAAGCGAGGTGTCGACGACATTCACTGGTTGTCTCCCGCCAGGGAATACAGGTACTGGCCATAACCGGTCTTGCCGAAATAGTTGGCGCGCTCCAGCAAGTGGTCGCGGTCGATCCAGCCGTTGCTGTAGGCGATTTCTTCAAGGCACGCCACTTTGAGGCCCTGGCGGCGCTCGATGGTCTGCACGTACTGCGAGGCGTCGAGCAAACTGTCGTGGGTGCCAGTATCCAGCCAGGCGAAGCCTCGACCGAAGCGCTCCACTTGCAAGTCACCGCGCTTGAGGTAAGCGTTGTTGACGTCGGTGATTTCCAGTTCACCTCGGGCGGAGGGTTTGACCGCCTTGGCGATGCTGATCACGTCGTTGTCGTAGAAATACAGGCCGGTGACGGCATAGCTGGATTTGGGTACGGCGGGTTTTTCTTCGATGGACAGGGCGCGGCCTTCGCTGTCGAAGTCGATCACGCCGAAGCGCTCCGGATCTTTGACCCAATAGCCAAATACCGTGGCGCCTTTGCCGCGATTCACCGCCGCATGCAACTGCTCGCTGAAACGCTGGCCGTGGAAAATATTGTCGCCCAGGATCAGGCACACAGGGTTGTTGCCGATGAACTGCTCGCCAATCAGGAAGGCTTGCGCCAGCCCGTCCGGCGTCGGTTGCTCGGCGTAGCTGAAGGTCACGCCAAACTGGCTGCCGTCACCCAGCAGGTTGCGGTATTGCGGTAAGTCCGCCGGGGTGGAGATCACCAGGATCTCCTTGATGCCGGCCAGCATCAGTACCGAGATCGGGTAGTAGATCATCGGCTTGTCGTAGACCGGCAGCAGTTGTTTGGAAACACCCAGGGTGATGGGGTGCAGGCGCGTGCCGGAGCCACCGGCCAATACGATTCCTTTCATCATGCGATCAGATCCCTCATGTCGGTGTTGCCCAGTCGTTCACCCTGATAACTGCCGTCCTGGACCCTGCGGCACCATTCCAGGTTATCGAGGTACCACTGCACGGTTTTGCGCAGCCCGGTTTCAAAGGTTTCTTCGGGGACCCAGCCCAGTTCGCGCTCGATTTTGCTGGCGTCGATCGCGTAGCGTTGGTCGTGGCCTGGACGGTCTTTCACGAACGTGATCAGGTCGGTGTATTGCTCGACGCCGTGTGGATGTTGGGGTGCCAATTCTTCCAGCAAATGGCAGATGCTGCGCACGACGTCGATGTTCTTTTGCTCGTTGTGGCCGCCGATGTTGTAGGTCTCGCCGACCGCGCCGTGCGTCACGACGGTGAGCAGCGCACGCGCATGGTCCTCTACAAACAGCCAGTCGCGCACTTGCAAGCCATCACCATAGACCGGCAACGGCTTGCCCGCGAGGGCGTTGAGGATCACCAGCGGAATCAACTTTTCAGGAAAGTGGAAGGGGCCGTAGTTGTTCGAGCAGTTGGTCAGCAGCACGGGCAGACCGTAGGTGCGTTGCCAGGCGCGGACCAAGTGGTCGGACGCGGCTTTGCTGGCCGAGTAGGGCGAGCTGGGCGCGTAGGGCGTGGTTTCGGTGAACAGATCGTCCACGCCGTGGAGGTCGCCGTAGACCTCATCGGTAGAAATATGGTGGAAGCGAAACGCGCTCTTGTCCGGCCCGGACAGTGTTTGCCAGTAGCCACGAGCGGCTTCCAGCAGGCTGTAGGTGCCGACGATATTGGTCTGGATAAAATCCGACGGGCCGTCAATCGAACGGTCGACGTGGGATTCAGCGGCCAGGTGCATGATCGCGTGAGGCTCGAAGCGCGCGAGCACGGCGCTGACGGTGGCTTGGTCGATGATGTCGGCCTGGACAAACTCATAGCGGCTGTCGGACGCGATGCTGGTCAGCGATTCCAGGTTGCCGGCGTAGGTGAGTTTGTCGAGGTTGAGCACTTCATGCTCGGTGTGCTGAATCAGGTGACGTATCAAAGCAGAACCGATAAAACCGGCGCCACCGGTAATGAGAATGCGCATGACGGGGGCCCTTTTTCCTTAGACGGACGTTTAGCGAGTGGAGCATAGCTGGTGTTATGGCGCTGGTCAGGGCGGTCTGTATGTGGGGGTTGCGCAAGTCCCCTGAACAATGGCGATATACACCTCTAAAAAATTGAGGCCACCCCTATGCTGCTCGCCACGTTGATCCACCGTGCCAGTCTACCCTGCCCGCAAGTAGGCCCCGATCAGGCGGCTCAACTCCTCGCGCAGCATTACGGCCTTAGTGGCACGTTGCAGTCACTGGGCAGCCAGCAAGACCTCAATTACAAAGTCGACAGCTCCCGTGGCCGGTTTGTTCTCAAGATCTGCCGGGGCGACTACGCGGCAGTGGAGTTGCACGCCCAGCACGCGGCCCTCAATACATTGCGGGGCGTACGCGTGCCCAAGGTCATCAAGGCACTGAACGGTGAAGAACTGCTGACCGTGACGGTCGACGGCCAAACCCTGCACCTGCGGCTGCTGGACTACATCGACGGCCAGCCGTTGACCCATCTGCCGCATCTGGGACGCGATGTGATTGCAGGCTTCGGTGACCTGTGCGGTCGCATGAGCCTCGCGCTGGCTGACTTCACCCACCCTGGCCTGGAGCGCACCCTGCAGTGGGACCCGCGCCATGCCGGTGAACTGATCAGCCACCTGTTGGCCACCCTGGAAAACCTGCCCCACCGGGCCGCGTTGGAACAGATCGCCGAACAGGTTGAAGCGCGCCTGCGCCCCTTGGCCGAGCGCCTGCCGTGGCAGGCCGTGCACATGGACATCACTGACGACAACGTGGTGTGGCAACGCGATGCCCAGCGGCATTGGCAACTTCAGGGTGTCATCGATTTCGGCGACCTGGTGCACACCTGGCGCATTGCCGACCTGTCGGTGACCTGCGCCGCCCTGTTGCACCATGCCGAGGGCGACCCGTTTGCCATCCTGCCGGCGGTCCAGGCGTGTCATGCGGTTACGCCGCTGCAACGTGAAGAATTGCAGGCGCTGTGGCCGTTGATCGTCGCCCGTGCGGCAGTGCTGGTGCTGAGCAGCGAACAGCAGCAGTGCCTGGATCCGGATAACGCTTACCTGTTGAAAAACGCCGAGCACGAGTGGGAGATTTTCCATGTGGCCACCTCGGTGCCGTTTGAACTGATGGCGGCTGCGATTCTCAGCAGTGTCGGCGAGACACTGGCGCCGATTGCCAGCGAGGACTTCGCCCCCTTGCTCCCCGGTCTGGTAGGGCGGGAGTTTGCGCTGATCGACCTGGGCGTGCTCAGTCCGCATTTCGAGGCGGGCAATTGGGAAACACCTGGGATCGACCGTCGGTTATTGGATGAAGCCGCAACCGTGCATGGGTTGGCAGCCAGTCGGTATGGGCAATATCGGCTGTCGCGTACCTGCCCGGACAGCGCCGCCGAGCCGGACACTTTCGCGCTCCATGTAGAGCTGCATTTGCCCCACGGCACGTTGCTGGAAGTGCCTTTTGCCGGGACGCTGCACCAGGGCGGCGATGGCCTTGTGAGTGTGCGAGGCGTCGAGCTGAGCGTACGGCTATGGGGAGTGAACACTTCATTGAAGCCGGGCTCGTTGCTGGTAAAAGGGCAGGTCCTGGGCGAGGTTCATGCGCCGCTGACCGTGCAACTGTGCCGTGCCGAACTCGAACCGCCGCTGTTTTGCACACCGTCTCGCGCATTGGCCTGGCAAGCCTTGTGCCCATCGCCCGCCGCCTTGCTGGGGCTGGCGTGCGATGCCGAACCGGAGCTGGACCCTCACGCGCTGCTGGCCCGCCGTGACGCCAGTTTTGCCCGTTCGCAAAAACACTATTACGTTGATCCGCCACGCATCGAACGCGGCTGGCGCAACCATCTGATCGACATGCAGGGCCGTTCCTACCTGGACATGCTCAACAACGTCGCGGTGTTGGGTCATGGCCACCCACGCATGGCGGCGGTTGCGGCGCGGCAATGGTCGCTGCTCAATACCAACTCGCGGTTTCACTATGCCGCAATTGCCGAGTTTTCCGAGCGCTTGCTGGCGTTGGCGCCGGCGGGCATGGACCGGGTGTTCCTGGTCAACAGCGGCACCGAGGCCAACGACCTGGCCATCCGCCTGGCCTGGGCTTACAGCGGCGGGCGCGACATGCTCAGCGTGCTGGAGGCGTATCACGGCTGGTCGGTGGCGGCGGACGCGGTGTCCACCTCGATTGCCGACAACCCCCAGGCGCTGAGCAGCCGCCCGGACTGGGTGCACCCGGTGACCGCGCCGAACACCTATCGCGGTGAATTCCGTGGGCAGGACAGTGCGCCAGACTACGTACGAAGCGTGGAACACAACCTGGCGAAAATCGCCGCAAGCAAACGTCAGTTGGCCGGGTTTATCTGTGAGCCGGTGTACGGCAATGCCGGTGGCATCTCTCTGCCGCCGGGTTATTTGCAGCAGGTGTACGGGTTGGTTCGCGCCCACGGCGGCGTGTGCATCGCCGATGAAGTGCAGGTGGGCTACGGCCGCATGGGGCATTTCTTCTGGGGCTTTGAAGAGCAGGGCGTGATGCCCGACATCATTACCATGGCCAAGGGCATGGGCAACGGCCAGCCACTCGGTGCAGTGATTACCCGCCGGGACATCGCCGAGGCGCTGGAGGCGGAAGGGTATTTCTTCTCGTCGTCTGGGGGCAGCCCGGTAAGTTGCCGTATCGGCATGGCGGTGCTGGACGTAATGGAAGAAGAAAAACTGTGGGAAAACGCCCAAGTGGTAGGAGGGCATTTCAAGGCGCGCTTGGAAGCACTGATCGATCGCCACCCCTTGGTGGGCGCGGTTCACGGTTCCGGTTTTTATCTGGGCCTGGAGTTGGTGCGCGATCGGCAAACCCTGGAGCCAGCGACCGAAGAGACCACGCTGCTGTGCGACCGTCTGCGCGAGTTGGGGATTTTCATGCAACCGACCGGTGACTATCTGAACATCCTCAAAATCAAACCGCCGATGGTGACGTCTAAACAGAGCGTGGACTTTTTTGTCGACATGCTGTCGAAGGTGCTCGATGAACACTTGTAATTAATCGATTGTTATCGGTTATTCCCTGTCATATTTATCGATCATGCTGTTTGATCGCTTTTAAAGCCGATTTTTATCCGTTATAAAGTCGGCATCTACCCCGCCATTCGGAGCCCTGATCGCCATGACCACCCTGCACAGCACACCCCGCGCCGATGGCTTCCATATGCCTGCCGAATGGGCGCCACAGACCCAGACCTGGATGGTCTGGCCCGAGCGCCCGGACAACTGGCGTCTGGGTGGCAAGCCGGCGCAGGCGGCGCATGTGGCGGTGGCCAAGGCCATTGCACGGTTTGAACCGGTGACCGTGGCGGTGTCCGCCGGCCAGTACGAAAACGCCCGCGCCCGTTTGGATGTGCCGAATATTCGTGTGGTGGAAATGTCCAGCGATGACGCCTGGGTACGCGACACCGGCCCGACGTTCGTGATCAACAGCAGCGGCGAAGTGCGCGGCGTGAACTGGGATTTCAACGCCTGGGGCGGTTTTGATGGCGGGCTGTACTCGCCGTGGAATCGCGACTCGCAGGTGGGCGGCAAGATCCTCGAGATCGAACGTGCGCCGCGTTACCGCACCGAAGGATTTGTGCTGGAAGGCGGTTCCATCCATGTCGATGGTGAAGGCACCCTGATCACCACCGAAGAATGCCTGCTCAACCGCAATCGCAACCCGCACCTCGACCGTGCCGAGATTGAAGCGGTGCTGAGTGCCAACCTGGCTGTGGATAAGATCATCTGGCTGCCGGATGGCCTGTTCAACGACGAAACTGACGGCCATGTGGATAACTTCTGCTGCTACGTGCGCCCTGGCGAAGTGTTACTGGCCTGGACCGACGATGTGCAAGACCCGAACTACGCGCGCTGCCACGCGGCCATGGACGTGCTGCAAAGCAACACCGACGCCCAGGGACGCCCGTTTACAGTGCATAAAATGCCGATCCCGGGGCCGCTGTACGCCACTGAGGAAGAATGCGCAGGTGTCGATCCGGTGGATGGCACCCAGGAACGCAATCCGACCGTGCGGTTGGCCGGTTCCTACGTCAACTTCCTGATCGTCAACGGCGGCATCATCGCGCCAAGTTTCGACGACCCGCTGGACAGCGAAGCCAAGGCCATCCTGCAGAACCTGTTCCCGCAACACGAAGTGGTGATGGTGCCCGGCCGTGAACTGTTACTGGGCGGCGGCAATATCCACTGCCTGACCCAACAGCAGCCGGCCCCGCACAAAAACTGAGTGCAGTTGTAACAGCGCCTTTGCGCAAGTGCGGCGCTACTCGGTTACCGCGCTCACAGCAAGCCCCCGGCCCCGTAAGGCCGGGGGCTTTTTTGTGTCTGTCTGCCTGTAAACACGCCACATTGGCATAGCTCTTGTATCGGTGTTGCCACAGTGGCCCAAGGTGATGACTGCACAGTTCTGTCATAAACCTTGAGTAAGTTAGCCGCTCAAGCAGTAGGAGAGAGCGCTGAAATGAACGCCGATATCAACCCGATGTACACGCGCACCTTCCACCCTTCACGGGTTAACAACGACACGATCCATGCGCTGGGGCACTGGTTGAAGGAACACGGCACGCGGCAGGCCCGGCAGCAGCCGGATCTGCGCAGTGTGATGAGTGAACGCTACCCGGTGGGGCTGTTCAGCGAGGATGAAGTGCACGCGTTGTGTGAGTTGATGTGTAACTGAAGGACACTCAGAGCCAAATGTGGGAGCGGGCTTTAGAAACTGTAAGTGCCCGTTACCACCAGGTTACGCGGCTCGCCCGGCTGAATCTGCGCCACGCTGGTCGCCGATTCGTAGTAAGTCTTGTCGGCAATGTTGTTCAGCGCCGCCCGCACATCCCATTCCTTATGGCGGAACCCCACCAACCCGTCCCAAGTGCCATAACCGGGTAGGACTACAGTGTTGAGGTTGTCGGCGTAACGGTCGCCCACCAGCGTCAAACCGGTTTCCGCGTACCAGCCCATTTCCGGTTTCCAGGTGATAAACAGACTCGCATTGCGCTTGGCCACATCGCTGACGCGTTTGCCCTCAAAGCCGTTGTTGTCCTTCTCGACCTTGGCATCCTGCACCCCGATACCGCCGCGTACAGACCAGTTGCCGACGATCTTGCCGGTGGCGGTCAGCTCCACGCCACGCGAGCGTTGCAGGCCGCTGAGCAGGGTGATGGTACGGTCCAGCGGGTCGCTGGTGCGGCGGTTGTAGAGTTCCAGTTCGTACACCGCCAGGGTGGTGCTCAGGCGGTCGTCGAGCCAGTCGCTTTTTACGCCGATTTCTTTCTGCTTGGTCAGTTCGGGGCTCAGGTCGTTGACGCTGCCGGCGGCGTTCGGGGTGATGCCGATCAAACCGCCACCGGCCGGGGAGAAGGTCTTGCTCCATGACGCATAAAACGAGTGGTGTTCCAGAGGCGTCCACACCAGGCCGAAACGTGGGCTGGCCTTGCGGCTGTCGACCTCCTGCTGAATATTGGTCAGCTTGTTTTTGGTGCTCACTTCAAACATGTCGTAACGCACGCCGGCCAGCACTTGCCACTGATCATTCAGGCGCAGTTGGTCCTGGACGTAAATGGCGCGGCTTTCGACTTCGGTGTGGTTGTTGCTCGACACGTTCATGCGCCCGGTGTGGCTCAGATGACGATTCGGCTGGTTGAGGTCAAGCGCCGGTACGGTCAGGCCTGCACTGTATAGCTTCGGATCGCGACGTTGACTGCCCAGCTCAAGGCCGGTGAGCAGGCGATGCTCCAGGCCGTAGGTACTGAAGCTGCCTTCGAGCTCGACGTTGTTGAAAATGTTGAGGGTGTTCAGGTCCTGCTGCCAGCGTTGGCGCGTCACGCTGTTGTTCAGACGGTTGTAGGCGGTTTGGTAGGTGTTGTCGAAATCGCTGTCGAGCTTGAATACGCCGAGGGTCTGGCGCAGTTGCCAGTTGTCGTTGAGTTCGTAGGCCAGCTTGGAGCGCAGGGACTGGGTCTTGTCGTCGATGTAGTCGCGACCGTCGCCGTAGGTGGTGCTGCGGCTCACATCCGCCGGGCGCCCATTGACGCCGGGCACACCGCGATCCGGCGTGCGGTTGTAGCGGCTGTATTCGTATTGCACCAGCCAGTTCAGCTCAGGCGTGAGCTGCCAGCTCATGGACGGCGCAAACAGTTGGCGACTGCCGCTGACGTCGTCGCGAAAGCTGTTGTTGTCCTGGTTGCCCATGTTCAGGCGCAGGCTGATGTTATCGGTGGGGTCAGTGCTCAGGTCGGCATACAGGCTGCGCATATCATTGCTGCCGCCCTGAGCCTCGATGCTCGACTTGTGCCCGGCCGTTGGCAGCTTGCTCACGCGGTTGACGATCCCTCCCTGACCGCCTCGCCCGTAAAGCACGGCCGCAGGCCCTTTGAGCACTTCGATACGCTCGATGTTATGCAGGTCGCGCACATACTGGCTGTCGTCGCGAATGCCGTCCAGGTAGAAATCATTGCTCGCGTCAAAACCACGGATGCGCAAACTGTCGAAGCGCGTATCGGCGCCACTGCTCACGTTGGGGATGCCGCTCAATGCCTGGCCCAGGTCGTTGGTGCCGTAGGACCGCAGGTTCTCGGTCTTCACCGAATCGATGGCCTGGGGCACATAACGCACGGGCGTGGCGGTGCGGGTCGCGGTGCTGGTTTCCTTGACACGCGGGTCGTCTTCGTCAGCTTCGGCGCTGATCGAGGTTTCAGGCAAGGTGGTAGCCGCACAGGCAAAACCGGCAGACAACAGAACAGAGAGCCCAAGGGTGATGGGCGTCAGGCGAGGGGCAGGCATGGGGAAATGTATCCAAAGTGTTTGGGAGGAAAAGCGTGCTAATGGTAATGCTTTGCATTTGCGCGCGTTATCTATTACCAAACGTATCGACTTTGAAATATGTTGCGAGATGTGTTTTTTGGCGATGCGCGACAGGTTTTTTGTCGTTTTCAGAAAGGCCGTAGGCCGTTGCTTAGAATTATTTCGCCTAAATACAGACGATTCGCGAAATTGACACATAGTTCAACGCACGACTAGGATTGCGTCCAACGCCTGTGGCTAACCGCCATGACTCATCCAATAAGAAAAGGCCCGCGGCATGTTAAGTCGTCCGCGGGCCTTCTTTTTTCCGGAGAAAGTCGACACCAGAAAATGCGACATGGAGCCTGGTGTCACTGCGCGTACTCAACCAGAAATAAGGAATACAAGAAAATGTTGAAGCAACGGATGAGTCTGATCGCTCTGGGGATTTTGAGCGCATCGGCAGCAATGGCAAACGACCAGGAGCAATCCAAGGGTTTCGTTGAAGACAGCCACCTGAACATCGCAGCACGTAACGCTTACATCAGCCGTGACTACAAGAACGGCAAGCAAGACAAAGCCGAATGGGGCCAGGGCTTCATCGGCAAGTTCGAGTCCGGCTTCACCCAAGGCACCGTCGGTGTGGGTGTGGATGTGATCGGTCAATACGCGATTCGTCTGGACGGTGGCCAAGGCCGCGCCGGCGCGGGCGGTATCGACTTCTTCAAACAGGGTAATGGCACCACCAACCCTGATGGCACGGCAAACCCTGGCTCGGCACCGCACGACCTCGCCAAAGGCGGTGCTGCCGTCAAGTTCCGCGTTTCCAACACTGTGCTCAAGTACGGTGATCAGTTCCCTAACGTTCCGGTCCTGGCCTACGACAACTCCCGTCTGCTGTCCGAAACGTTCACGGGTACGTCGATCGTCTCCAAAGAGATCGCCGGTCTGCAACTCGACGCCGGTCACTTCACCAAGGAAGCTCGCAAGAGCGCCGAAGGTACCGACAGCGGCCGTCTGAAAAGCATCGACTACATCGGTGGCAGCTACAAATTCACCGAAAGCCTGTCGGCCGCGCTGTACGCCTCCGACATGCAAGACGTGCTGAAGAAGCAATACGTCAACGTCAACTACGTACTGGCCCTGCCAGAAAAACAGTCGCTGACCTTTGACTTCAACGGCTACAAAACCAAGCTGGACAAGAGCTTCGCCCTGGAAAACCAAGGCAGCGAAGACGCTCGCGACAACAAAATCTGGAGCCTGGGCGCCACATGGGCTGTAGGCCCGCACAGCTTCACCGTCGCTCACCAGCGCAGCACCGGCGACACCGGCTACCTGTACGGCGGCTACCGCAACGTAGGCGGCATCGGCGACGGCGGCAACACCATCCTGCTGGCCAACTCCTACTGGTCCGACTTCAACGGCAAGGACGAACGCTCCTGGCAAGCCGGCTATGGTCTGGACTTCAGCACCTTCGGCGTGCCGGGTCTGACCTACAACGTGGCCTACGTACGCGGTACCAACATTGACGACGGGTCCAACCGCGGCAATGGCACCGAGCGCGAAATCTTCAACCAGTTCAAATACGTCGTTCAGAGCGGCCCAGCCAAAGACCTGAGCCTGCGTGCTCGTGCCTCGTGGCTGCGCGTTTCCAACAACGCCAGCAACTACAACGTTGGCGGTAACGAACTGCGTCTGTTCGCCGACTACCCGATCAACGTTTTCTAAGTGATCGCACGTCGCGCCTGATTCAAGGCGATAAAAAACCCCGACTGGTTCGGGGTTTTTTTATGGGCGCGGATCAGTCCTCGCGGCTCTGTAAAATCCTGCGGGCCAGCGCCGCGTTTTTGTAATCGAGCATCAAGGACAGCCCCTCGTAGGGCTCGATCTTTTTATTGTCGATACAAAGCTGTGCCATCAGCAACAGCACCTGGCGTTTCTTCTTGTTGATGCGCACACCGGGGACGCCGAACGCTGCTTTGCGCGTCGCAGGCAAGGGCGCCTCAGGCGTCAATTGCAGCGTAATCCAAATACCCTGGACGAATTGCAGCGTGATTTCTTCGATATGTTCGATGGGCAGCGGCTGCGCCAGGTTATTGAACACAAAATGCTCAGGCGTCAGGCGCAACGCGGTCTGCGGCGCACGTTTGAATCGACGGATGCCCAGCCACAAAAGGCCCAGCCCGATAACACCCAGGCACGCACCTGCGCCGACCGCCGACAACGGCGTGCCTTTCAAACGCTCCGGTGCGAGCCAGACCCGGCTCAGGATAAACACCCCACCCAGCACAAAAGGCAGCCCCGACAGTGCCATCAACGCGCCGCGCCATGCGCTGCCCTCATGCAATGCACGCTCGCCTTCGGCCGACGCTGCCAAGGTTTCCAGCAGGTGGGTATGCTCGGCGTTCTCCGACACTGCCACTTCCATCACATCGCCAGACAACTGCTCGCGCAGTGCCCGTGGTGCGCTGAAGCAGGCATCGATCTGCGCATTCGCCGCGTCGCTGTCCACCGTGCGGGTTGCGCTGCGCAGGGCATCGTCCAGCGACACGTTCAGCGCTTGCAGGCGTTCGCCGTTGGACGGGTGAGAGTCGGTTGGATGAGGTTGATGAATCGCCAGGGCTTCGGGCGGCAGTTGCAATGGGCACTCTTGCAAGGACGCGAGCACGGCGTCGGGCAGATCTTTTGCCGACCCGGCTTCACACAACGCCAGCAATGACTCTTCAACGTGCGGCTGCAACACCGACACCCGCAACAGCGCCGACGCCGCCGCGGCATTGCCGACCAGCCGCGCACCGGCCGCATCCGCCAGCAATTCGCGCTCACGGCTCCAGTGGTTCACCGCGTCATCAAAGCGCTGCATGAAAAACACACCGAACATAAACGACGGCCGCATCAGCCGTCCCTGGATAAAATCGCTGGCCAGCATCGTGTTCAACAGCGCTTCCAGGCTGCGATTGACCCCATCGTAGATCGGCAAAAAGCGCAGGCTGTAATCCGTGTCTTGCCCAGCAAAGTGCGCCAACTCATGGCCGATCACCGCGCCGACTTCCTCGTGGCTCAACAGGCCCAGGTACAACAGTGGCACATGCAAAGTGCGCCCGTGCAGCGCCGTGTTCGCCGGTTGCACAGTGGCAGCGCTGGACGTCACATAAAAGCCCTGAGCCAGGCTCGCCACAATATGATCCGGCGGCAGCGCGCCGAGCTTGCCCGCCAGCTCGTTCACATGATGCCACAACCCCGGCGCCTGCTCCGATGTCACCGCCAGCCCAAACATTTCAAGCGGTTCGGGCATGAACATCCCCAACATGTGACGCAACCGTTTAAGCAACTGCCAGATCGAGTACAAGCAAAACGCCGCAACCACCCCCAGCACCGCCATCAGCTTGACCTCGCCACTGCCCAGCCGGCCGATATGCCACATCGCCAACCCTTCGTAGCTCAACGCCAACGCGACCGCTGCCGCCATTGCCACCACATGGCTCACCAATACGTAAGGCAACAAACGGCTGCCCAGGGCGAACGCGTGCAGCAACCTTTCCCGCGACTGCAGCGCACGGCGTCCGGCCCAGTAAGTGCTGGCCAGCGCGGCCACACCGATCAATGCCGCCAGCAGGCCCAGGCCGATGACCCACGGCGCCAGGGCACGTAGCACGCGGTTGATCTTATGGGCCGTGGGCAGTTCGGTTTCGATTTTTTCCAGGCGGGACAGGGCCAATTGCACGCTGATTGTTTCATCGACCAGATCCACGCTAGCCGTCGGGTCCGTGGCCGCCAGCGCTTGGAGTTGCTGTTTGGCGATCTCCACCGTGATGTTGTAATCGATCATTGCTGTGGTGGTTTCGTCAGCACGCTGACGCTCCCAGCCACCGAGGGCGGCCAGCAACAGCGGGAAAACGACCAAGAGGCAGATCAGTTTCAGGGCGTTCATGGGAGTCCGTTCACGACGCAGAGGGTGCTCAGGTTTATACCGAAAAAAGCGCCCCAAGCCGAGGCGCGCTTCTGTGGGATTGTGTCGCTACACAACGCTCGAAGACTGGCCCACAACTCTGTGGTGAGCGAGGCAAGCCCGCTCACCACAGTCCTACTTACAGCCCGGTATTGCCAGGCGACTCCAACACCGTCACCACATCATCAATCACCGCCTTGCTCATCTCCTGCAAATAATACGACGCCCAGGCATAGCGGTCCGTCTCCTTCGTCATCGCCGCATCTTCGGCGAGCAGCTTGGCAACGTGGAGCAAATCGGAAACATGGTGCAAGGCTTCATGCAGGGAAACACCGCTGTTGACGCGGAACAGAGGTTGGTCGGAGTGAAAGGAGAAGGGGGTGACGCCGAGGGTGGTTAACGCGGATGGAGGTGTAGCGGTCATTGGTGAACTCCCGTATCGAGTGAGAGCTACCACGTTCGTTATCAGGGCGAACGGGCGGCGTGGTTAGCGCCTGCATCAAGTCGGGTTCTCAGGCCCGGTCGCTGAATTGGCAGCGATGGTGGAGGTTAGCGTGGTGAGCGGTGAGGAGCAATCGGGAAAATAGATTGGTGATTTTTCAGTTTCCTGAAGGGTTACGACATGGCGGGATGCCGTTATTTGTTTTATGGGTAGGCCATAATTATTGGCAATACATAATTCGGCATAAAGGATGGAATCTGGAGTTTTGGCGCGAAAAGGTTTGATTCAACAGGTCGGGAGGTGAAGCGGAAGGGGCTGATCGAGGATGAATATCCCAGAAACAACGAAGCCTCTGCATTTTTGCAGGGGCTTGGTCTTATATGGTGCGGCACAAGAGTCGAAAAATCTATTAACTTATTGTTTTTGAGTGGTTTTTTTATCTAAAAAAATAAGCCTACCTCTATTGCTATCCTTATCCTTGCGCGCAACTTCCTCGCAGGGCAGGCAGGCTATCTAGTTTTTACTTTATTTTAACCTTTGAAAAAATACTCCGAAATCGATCATACAGTTCGCCAGCTTCAACTGTCGGTGCAGCATCTAGTCGGGAAGCAAATATTTTATAGTAGGAGCCGTACATCTTTCGATCTTTTGCTTTGTTCCAGGTCCAGCCAATACCTTTCCCGTTGCCTATATTCAACTCAGTTCCTGTAGCGGTGCGTTCTAGTATAAATCTAAATATTTCATTGTTTAATGATTTTGCTAGAGTAGTCAGTAAGTCCGCGATGCTGGCGGCGTCACTTACTTTTAGCTTCAAAGGCTTTTCAATAAATTGCTTATGGTTTGAAAGGCCGAGTTCGATTGCGTTTTTCGTTCCCAGCTTTCCAAATCGATGTACGCAGCAATGACGTATTTCACAGACGGAATTGTAATTGTTGAGTAGTTCAACTAGAGCTTTGTCTTTCAAGTCAAAAGTCAAAAATTTCTTGAGGCCATCTATTATGCCTTTTTTTCCAGAAAATACTGACTCTTCAAGCAGCGCTTCTGGAAGCATTTCTTGCCTTTGATGTTTTGCAGCGCCGTAAGATAATACAGCTTTCTCGCAAGCTTTTTGGCAATAAGGGTCTATGAAGACAACTCTGCGCAGGAGCGCGCGCATAAAACTTTCGACGGCAGATACGTATCCAAGTATTAAAAGAATACCTAGCTCTGTTTCAATCACTTCGTCTGCTTGCCGGGCCACCCACATTCGATTCAGTCTTAGGGTGTTTTCGATGAACTGATCAATGGGTGATACGTCAGAGTCGTCGTGAGAGACGTCAAAAAGTGTACCAGTTTGGATTGCACCTATCAGAGGCCTTACGGCCACCAAGTTTGCAAAATCGTTTTCCGTAACTTTAATTGTCATAATTAGGATAGAAAGTCGTCTGCGAAGCCATTAAGAACGTCTACGATCTTTGCCGTTCTACGACGACCGAAGCCCCTTACCGTTAGCAAATCTGCTGCTGGGTCTTGCTTTGCCAGAAAGTCGCGAAGTGTTTTCAATAAAGGTAAATGCTGGGAGATTTGGTCTCGCTGCCAAGTTGTAAGTCCTGGAACATCGGAGATAAAAGTTTCAAGGCACAATGAGAATGTGGACGCATCAACCAGTTGCTGTCCGCAACTGTGGCAGAAGCGCTGGTTATCGGTTAGGCGACGAGTACCGCACGAGCTGCATTTCGGCAGGGATAGCGTGAGCCCATCAAGGTCGACAGTGTTTACAACTCTCTTTAAGCTTTTTCGTACGGGGTGTTTGGCCGATTTAAACGCGATAGCCTCGACTGTCTGATTAATCGTGCCCCCCGCGCCACTGCCACCTAATGCCCGTACCGTTAATAGGTGAGCGGTATGAGGAATGAATCGATGATAAATTCTAGTGGGTGTGCCATGTTTAACTGTACCATTGTCATAAATCAGTCCTGCCTCAACTAAGAGGTTGAACATGCGCTCTACAATGGCGGTCATTTCTGACTCGGCGACACCGTATGTAAGCTGTTTAAATTTTTTGGGCGCGATGGTCGCATTAAAGGATTTAAGCTCCGCCACGATGCCGTTTAAAACTTGCTCGCCAGCGATTACGAGTGATTCGATTTTTGGCACTTTTTTGCCCAAAGATCTGAATTCAGCGTTTCGCGCGTCAAGATGCTCTTGGATAATCTGATTGACCGCTTGCTGGCTAGAACGAAACCCTCCCCGTCGATACTCCTCTAGCATTGTTAGGTAAGCACGAGGGATGCCAAACGCCGCAAAGCGAAGCATTTCTGTGTGTGACACATTGATGGTTTGGAAATCAGGTACGCGAGCCCGTGCAATGTCGTCCATTATCTCATTGTAATTTGGATCTTCGACACAGAGCCACACTGGTATAGATATTGAGTCTTGGCCTTCATGGAATTTATAACTGACCTCAGTAGTTCCGGGGTATACGGATGCTTTCGGGGCCAGATCAATAGATTTCAGCGACCTAACAATGTCAAGGAACTCAATCAAGAAATCCGGAGCTAAGGTAAGCGCCGCGTCATCCATAAGAAGGATCGTGTACTTTCTTCCGAGAAGTCGTCGAGCGTTAGAAATCAAAGATTGCACTGTTTCTATTGTCAGGCTTGCGGCGATCTCAGAGTTTTTTTCGTCCAGAGGTAGATTTCTCTCTACTCGGTTGACGTATGTTTTGATTGCGTCAATCGGAGCTTCGCTTGATAGTGTAGAATAAACTTTTTGAGACTCTTCCCACTCAGTTAAGCTGTCGAATAAAGCTAGAACAATTCTAGCCAAAACCCAAGAATGGAACTGATGTAGGGCATTGGAGTGTGTAGAAAGTAATGGCTCTAGTCTAAAGTACCTGTTGAAGGTAACATAAACGGCAAAAGGATTTTTAATGTTATCTCGGCAGCTGAGCCAGGCATAGCGCATCATGTGCGTTTTTCCGCATCCTCTTGGACCAACAATCGTACGCAGCGCGCGATTGGTAAGCTCCTTGTGCACGGACTGGAAAAGATCGCCTGTTTGGGAGGTCTCTTTGAGCAAGTCTTCGATCGGGATGTAGTCTGCCCGCTGCTGTAATACGCTTTCGAGATTATTAGTAGTCATCCGTAATTCTTAATCCAGTTCTAAATCTAGAAGTCGGGCAGCAGTTATAAATCGGGCGCCTACTCCCTGAGAGATTTTATCAAGCTGAGCGCGGCCTGAGTCGCTCGTTAGTAGCCGTAATACTTCATCGGAAGCTGCATTGGGAGTTAGAGCAAAGAAACAATCAGTGATAAGTATTGGGCCTTTTTTTACAAGAACTACCTTTCGGCTTAAATTCCGCCCCACACGCGCGACAAGTATATCGCCCTCACGTGCATAGCTACCGCCCAAAGCTTCCGCATCAGACTGTGATACTAAAAACCTAGGTGAAATATCGGACTCGTAATCTGCCAAGTCTGTAATGTGAAAGATCGGTAGGTTTACTGATTTTCTCGAGCTAGAGCTATGGCTACCCCTAGAAACTGAAGAAATTAATTCACTTAACTTTCGTCTAATCTTCTTTCTTGTTTTTTTAGCTTTGTTTTGGACGTGATGGCTATAGTCGATCCGCGAGATGGCCTCGTCAGATGGTATATTTAACGCCTCAGAGAGAACGCCACTCAGTTCGAGCTTCCTACTTGTTACAGTCGATTTTTGCGTCCCGTTTTTTGAAAGTATAACAATGTGTGTTTGAGCTTCCGTCTTACGAAAAATATTTCGTGGCAGCTCAATAATTTGTTCTAGTGAATGGTTTTCAATTAGCGCGCGCCGAAACCGTTCAAACCTTTCACCAGTAATTAAACCGTCTGGAAGTATTAGTCCGAGCTTGCCCCCGCTCTTAAGAAGGCGCAGGTTTTGTGCCACAAATAGTATTCCAGCGGGTGCATTTTTTGCTTCTGGAAGGACATGGCTAAGGCCGACTTCTTCAAGAATATTGCCGAAATGTTCCTGCCAGATAGGGCGAATATAGGGTGGATTACACACGGCAGCACAGGCTTGCGACCAGCCGAGCCCTATTCGATCGCCCAATCTCAGGTCGAGTGCATCACCTGTAAAATGAACAAAAGACGGTCCGCGAAGCGTCGGAAGGCGGCCGCTATCGGCTTGCTCGTCAATATCTACGGTGAGATAGCGTTCTGCTGCCCACTGATTCGCGGCTTCAGTTACCAGCGCACCATCACCTGCACCTAAGTCAATGACAGTCCCAGGTGTAGCCAGCTTCATGGAGCTGATCAGAAGCGAGGCGACTGTCTCTCGGGTGTAGTATCGACCGAGATGGTCAGAGGTTCTAGATTCCATTGGTACTGCTTCGTTGGGCGCTCGGAGAGCGACTTTACAGGGTTTGACCGTGTCTGAGAACGTATTCTAGATAGCTTTTGACTCTTCATGCGATTGATGGCGGAGAATCGCTTGCGATGGTTCGAACCGCGTTTGGCGCTTGTGGAAAATGCCACTCCTTGCCCAGCCGCAGAGCAATCAAGCGTATTGTCAGCAGATAGTAGTATCGCGTTTGTGCACCATGATTCAGCAGATAAGAGTTCATAAACCAAGCGAGGTGTTTCTGCCGCCAACTCCAAGGATTGTCTCGCTTCCAGCGATCCTCTATCGCCTTCTGGATACGTTTTGATTGGCGAAGATGGCGTTGACGTGTGGCATGCGACCCCTTAAGCACCGCTATCAGAAACACCTCAAAGTCGAACTGCCTGCTCATTTTTGACCCCCGATGTACGCTGATACAACGTCTATACGACTGTGTCCGAGTTCATAGCTGATTTGTGTGCGTGCCTTTCGGTCTAGTCGTGGATCGAAGCGGCCGGCCCCGCCGTCATTGATCGGGGCTAGATGTTGGGTGATCTGTTCATATCGCTCGCACGCATAGGCCGCCCTTAACTCATGGAAGCCTTTGACGTTGTGTGCATGGAGGAAATCCCGAGCAGGGCGGACGATTCGCTGTTGGAAATCCAGGTAGCTCTCGTTCGGTGCAAGTAGATTGTGGCTACCCTCTGGGGAGACCAGTTCTGCATAGCTGAGTGCTTCGCGAACCTGGTCATCCACGGAAATCCAACGAGGTGCTGACGCACCGCTGCGGCCACCTTTGGTGCCGTCCTGGATGTTGATCCTCCCGAGTTGTTCGGCTTCCCGTTGCAGCCGAGGAAGGTCGGCCAAAATCGCCTCGCGTAAGCGCATGCCGGTGGCGCGTGCCAGCTGTGCGATGGCCGCGGCGCGGGGATGCTGTTCGTGGAGCGCATCGACAATGCGCATTACTTGCTTGCGATTTTGGCCTTGGGGAATTGTCGTGCGAACGGCGGTGCGCTGCATCCTCAAAGCCTTACTCGGGCTCGGCACTTTCACATACTGATCACCGCGAAGAGCTGCGAGGGTTCGGTTGACGCTGGACAACCGGTTTTGCGCAGTCGCGATGGCAATCTCACCATGTTCAACTTGCTGCCGGAGATACCCGGCGTAGTCCAGCAAGGTCTGCCGATCAATCTGCCGCGCATCGTTAAACCCTGGTCCAGTCTCCGATCGACACCAGTGTACAAATGCCTGCCAGCGATCACTGTGCGCTTTGGCCGTGCCGTAATGCCCGCCGCCAAACATGTCCCGCAATGCCTGCGGTCCGGCATAGCTCAGTTGCCGGCCATAACCAAAATTGCGGCCATCTCGCTTGCCCACCAGTGCCATCATCAAACTCCTCTCGAAGCCAAACCGTTGAAACCTTCCCCCACGTCATCCCGCCAAGAATGTTGAGTGTTATCAGGGATCAAGGCCCCTGCGACCTGTGAGGGTTATCCACTAACGCGGGACTGACGGCTCCTTACGACCGGGAGCTTGGGCATCTCATGATCTGGCCTCCTGAGCACCTCCGAAGAGGTGGGCGGGTGGAGGCTGCAGTGGCTGACGAAACCGGTGCCGCGAGATCCTGAGTCAGGTGAAGGCAGGGATGCGATGACCGGGGCATGCCTGACTGTCAGTCAGGTGCAGTCCATTCCGTGGGCTGCGGCACCATCATCTGCATCGCTGTTGCTGGTGACTTCGGTGTTTGTCACGCCGATTGTCACGAGGGGGAATGCCGCAAAGCCTCGTACGAGTTGGGCTGCAGCAGCGGTAGGAGCGCCCGTCTCTTTCCGGAAGAAAGAGACGGGCGCAGGTTGGCGCAAGGAAATGGCCAAGCGGATAGGTTGCTGCAGGGCAGCTATCAAAGGGTATGAGTTGCCGCAGTGGGCACACTGGTAAAAGTAGGCATCCATCACATCGCTGTGACCGTGCGAGCCGCCGGACGCTAATCGCACTTTGGGAGAACCACCACCGTGTGGCGTAGCCTTAAAGGTTCTGGCTACCTGGGTTGCTGTCGGCGACAGCGCTTTGCCCGATCTTTTCTACGCCTGTGGATAATTCGGGTCAAGACTCCAATTTTCGGGAGTTCTGCGGCTGTGGATGAAATTATCCACCGGTGGAAATCAGTGGTTTTCCACAGACAGCTGTATGGGCTTTAGATTTTTTAAGTGAGGTCCATCCAAGCAGGGCGGCTTTGCAGCCCTGTTTGGATGGACCCGCGTGGACAAGCGGATCACTGAGATATAAAGACCGAGCGCTTACTCAGTTGCGCCACGTTTTGCTTTTAAGCGAGTGACGTTCGGTCCGGTCTGGTTCGCGAATTCGTGTGGAGTGACATGCTCCTGCAGGTTGGCCTCCAGGTACCGGCTCCACCAGTTCATGATCAGCCTGCGCTCCTCGATGAACTCGGCCTTGTGGATGTAAGCGGCGCGGACGTTGTTGCGCTCCTTGTGGCTCATCTGCCGTTCAATAGCTGTCTCCGACCACAATCCTGACTCGATCAGTGCGCTACAGGCCATCGAACGAAATCCATGCCCGCAGATATCGGTTTTGGTGTCGTATCCCATCGTCCGAAGCGCGTTGTTCACGGTATTTTCGGACATGGGCTTCCAGGGTTTGGCATCCCCTGCGAAGACCAATGCGAATTTGCCTGTGAGTGCATGGATTTTTTCGAGTAGCGCCACTGCTTGCGGCGATAAGGGTACTAAATGGATATCCCCTGCCATCTTCGTACCCCTTGTGGAAAAGGGTACTCCTTCCAGCGCGGGTCGAGTGTCCGGTATCTCCCAGGTGCCGCGCTTGAGGTCGAACTCGCTCCAGCGTGCGAAACGCAGCTCGCTGGATCGTACAAACACATGCAGCGACAGCATCACCGTCAGACGGGTAAGTGCCCGGCCTTTATAGGTGTCGATCCGCTCCTGCAGTTCCGGCAGTCGCGATAAGGGTAGAGCGGGGCGATGCACCACCCGCGGGGCCTTGATCGAGCCTTCGAGGTCGTAAGCAGGGTTTATGGTGATAAGCCGGAGGCGCTTTGCCTCGCGCATGATGCTCTGCAGGTAGTTTTGTACCCTTAAAGCAACGTCGATCGTTCCGCGCTTCTTGATCGCTTCCAAGGGCTGCGTGAGGTCATGGGTGTCGAGATCAACAATGGCGCGGGCGCCGATCAGCGGGAACACGTGGGTTTTGAGGCGGCTCATCACAGTCTTGGAGTGGCCTGGTGCCCACTTGGCCGACATTTCCGTGTGCCAGTCCAGCGCAACGCTTTCAAAGGTTCTGCCTTTGATCACGGCTTCCGCCTTGGCTTGGTGCTTGGTCTCTATGGGATCAATGCCATCCGCCAGCATTCGCTTTACCTCCAAGCGCTTGCGGCGCGCATCGGCGAGGCCAATGACGGGATAGTTGCCGAACGAGGTCAGTCCTTCCCGTCCGTCAGGTTTGACGTAACGGAGCCGCCAGCCTTTGCGGCCATTGGGTTGGACTAGGAGGTAGAGGCCATCGCCGTCGAAAAGCTTGTAGGCGCGGTCTGTAGGTTTTGCCAAGCGGCAAGCTGCGTCGGAGAGCGGAGCTGTGGTGCGCGACATAAGGGTACTCCCTTTTATCGAAGTGACCTGTATCCCAAACTCTACCCTTAAAACGGTTGGAATCCACCAGTTTCTGACGGAAACCGATGGAACGCCAAAACGAAAAAACCCGCCAGAAGGCGGGTTTTCGGGGGTTCCAGAGATTTTGAAAGCCTTCTCTGGAACCTTGTGTGGTGCCGGCACCAGGAGTCGAACCCGGGACCTACTGATTACAAGTCAGTTGCTCTACCAACTGAGCTATACCGGCGTGTTAGGGCGACGATTATAGCGACTGAAAAGGTTCTGTAAACCCCTGAAATCTGACTATTTTTGCGAAAACCCAAGTTTTCGCAAATCTCCCCTCATTTATCCGCCTCACCCGTCCAGAATCAACGCTCGTGCATCGCTTCTGCACGGGATTTGATGATGGGTTTGAGCAGGTAGCTCAGGATGCTCTTCTTGCCGGTGATGATGTCCACCGAGGCCACCATGCCGGGGATGATCAGCAGCGGCTTCTCATCGGTGCCCAGGTGGCTGCGGTCGGTGCGCAGTTTGATGATGTAGAAGGTGTTTTTCTTCTCTTCATCCATCACGGTGTCGGCGCCGATGGTTTCGAGTTTGCCTTTGAGGCCGCCGTAGATGGTGTAGTCGTAGGCGGTGAATTTGATCATGGCTTCCTGGCCGGGGTGCAGGAAGGCGATGTCTTGTGGGCGGATTTTTGCTTCGACCAGCAGGGTGTCGTCCAGTGGGACGACTTCGGCCATGTCGCTGCCGGGCTGGATCACGCCGCCGACGGTGTTGACCAGCATCTGCTTGACGATGCCGCGCACGGGGGAGGTGACCATGGTGCGGCTGACGCGGTCTTCCAGGCCTTTGGACGTGGCTTGGGCCTTGCTCAGGTTGGTGCGGGCTTCGTTCAGCTGGGCCAGGGCTTCGCTGCGGAATTTGCCGCGGGTTTCGTCGACTTTGCGCTGCACTTCGTTGATGGCGGCCTGGGCGCGGGGGATGGCCAGGGTGGTGCCGTCGAGCATGCCGCGGGTTTCAACTTCCGAGCGTTTGAGGCGCAACACTTCGACCGGTGAGATGGCGCCTTGTTGTACCAGGGGTTCGGACATGCCGATCTCCTGGCGCAGCAGGTTCAGGCTGTTGCGGTACTGCTCCTGCTTGGAGCTGAACTCGCGCAACTCTTGCTGGCGTTGCAGCAGTTGTTGTTGCAGCCCGCCAATCTCGTCTGCCAGTTGCTGGCGGCGGCTGAGGTACAGCGATTCTTCGTTCGAGGCCTGGTTGGGCACGGCTTTGCGTGCGGCATCGGTGATGTTCAGTGGGCGGTTGTCGACTTCCGCGCTGAGACGCTCCACGCGCAGTTCCATGGCCACGCGGTCGGCTTCGGTTTCGCCGACGTTGGAGGCAAATCGGGTGTCATCCAGCCGGATCAGCGGCGCGCCGGCTTCGACGATCTGGCCTTCGTGCACGTAGATCTGGGCGACGATGCCGCCCTCCAGGTTCTGGATCTTCTGGATGCGCGACGAGGGGATTGCCTTGCCTTCGCCCTTGGTCACTTCGTCGATGATCGCGAAGTGCGCCCACAGGACCAGGAATACGAAGAAGCCGATCACGGCCCAAATGGTCAGGCGCACGATGCGGGGTGCGTCGTCGATCAGTGCCTTTTCGACTTCGGGCAGTGGCTGACCGTCGAGCGAGGCGCTGCCCTTGAAGTAGCGGAAGATGACGTCTTTCCAACGGCCTGGGCCGGACTTAAGCAACACTGATCTGCCCCTTTTTCAGCGCTTCCATAACGGCCGCTTTTGGACCGTCTGCGAGGATCTGGCCACGGTCGATCACCAGCAGGCGATCGACCAGGCTCAACAGCGAAGCACGGTGGGTGACGAGAATCACCGTCTTGTTTTCGATCACCGACTGCAAGCGCTGCTTGAGGCGCTCTTCACCGGTGTTGTCCATGGCGCTGGTCGGTTCGTCCAGCAACAGGATTGGCGGGTTCAGCAGCAGCGCACGGGCCAGGGCGACGTTCTGGCGTTGACCGCCGGAGAGGTTCTGCCCGCGCTCGCCCACTTGCAGCTCGTATCCTTGTGGGTGCAGCCTGGCGAATTCATGCACGCCGGCGAGTTCTGCGGCTTGCAGCACCATCTCGTCGTCCACGTAGCGGGCGCCCGAGACCAGGTTGTCTCGCAAGGTGCCGGCCAGCAGTTGGATGTCCTGGGCGACGTAGCCGATGTTGTGGCGCAATTCGCTGACGTCGATCTGGCGGATGTCGACACCGTCCACCAGCAACGAGCCGGAGTCCGGTTGATACAGGCCCACCAGCAGCTTGGCCAGCGAGCTTTTGCCCGAGCCGCTGCGGCCGATGATGCCGATTTTTTCCCCAGGGCGGACAGTCAGGTTGATGCCGCGCAGGGCCAGGTTTTGCTGGTTCGGGTAAGTGAAGTCGACCTCGCGGAACGTCATCGCGCCTTGCAGGGTTTTGCGGCTGAGCGGGCGTTCGTCGAAGTTGCGCTCTTGCGGCAGCTCCATCATCTGGTCCACCGAGACCATCGTTACCTTGGCTTGCTGGTAGCGCGTCAGCAGGCCCGACAGCTGGGCCAGCGGGCCGAGTGCGCGACCGCTGAGCATGTAGCACGCCACCAGGCCGCCCATGCTGAGGGTGCCGTCGATGATCTGGTACACGCCGAAGATAATCATCGCCACGCCCGCCACTTGCTGGATCAGCAAGGTGATGTTCATCGCCAGGCCGGACAGCACTTTGACCCGCAGTTCCAGGCGGCTGAGGGTGCCAATGGTTTGTTCCCACTGGTACTGGCGTTCGCTTTCGGCGTTGTTGACCTTCACCGCGTCCAGCCCGGCGAGGGTCTCGATCAGGCTCGACTGACGCTCGGCACCCAGGGCCATGGTGCGCTCAAGGGTGGTCGTCAGCGGTTTTTGCAGGAAGTGGCCGATGCCCAGGGCGAGCGGGAAGGCGACGATGGGAATCCACACCAAGTGGCCCCCAAGCAACGCGATCACGCCGAGGATGATCAGGGTAAAGGGCAGATCGATCAGGCTGGTGAGGGTCAGGGAGGTGAGGAAGTCGCGCATCCCCTGAAACTCGTGGATGTTGGAGGCGTAGCTGCCGACGCGTGCCGGGCGCATTTTCATCGACATGCCCACGATGCGCTCGAACAGCGTCGCGGAGATGATCAGGTCGGTTTTCTTGCCCGCAAGGTCCAGGCACAGGCTGCGCATCATCTTGAGCAGCAGATCGAACAGGTAGGCGCCACAAATACCGATGGCCAGCACCCACAGGGTGGCGGTGGCCTGGTTCGGCACCACGCGGTCGTACACGTTCATGACAAACAACGGCGCAGCCAGGGCGATCAGGTTGATCACCAGGCTCGCGGCGATGGCATCGGCATACAGCCAGCGGGAGCGTTTGAGGGTGTCTTTGAACCACGAGCGTGCGCGGGGGATCAGCGTGCCGCTGGTGACGTCAAATTTATGCTGGGGTTGGGCGAAGAACACTCGACCGCTGTAATCCTGAGTCAGCGCCTCGCGGGTGACCTGGACTTCGCCGCCGTCGCTTTCGCTGAGCAGCAGGCGGGCGGTATCACCTTCCCATCCCAACAGCACCGCACTGCGTCCTTCCTTTAATAGCAGCAAGGCCGGCAATGCGATGGACGGGATCTGCTCCAGCTTGCGCTGCAGCAAACGCCCCTGCAAACCCGCCCGGGCTGCTGCGCGCGGCAGCAAGTCGGGGCTCAGGCGCTGCCCCGCCAAGGGCAGGCCGGTGGTCAGCATGGCCCGGCTGGCAGGCTTGTAATGCAGCGAGCAGAGAGCCAACAACCCATCTAGCAATGGGTCGTCATGCTGAGCGCGGGGGTCATGGTGAAGTGGCGCCAAACCTATTTCAGAATCCAAGCTGACTCTCTCTTAAACGGTTGTGTGGTCCAACGCCGTCAAGAATCAGTTCATCCCTGGCAGGTTTACCGACGGTTTAATATCGTTTTGCACAACTGATGCCATCGGAGCAACGACGCCCTGGCTTCTCAGCAGTTGGCCCATGTCAGCCTTGATACGGTACTGGGTGTAAACGTAGAGGCTTTTGATCTGTGCCAGACGCTGCTGAGCGGTGAACAGTTCGTTCTCGCTGTCGAGCAAGTCGAGCAGTGTACGCTCACCGAGGCTGAACTGCTGCTGGTACGAGGTGCGCACCTTGGTGCTGCGGTCGACGTACTGCTGAGCGATGGGCACTTGCTGGCTGGCATTGTTGTAAGCGTTCCACGCCAGGCCCAGTTCTTCGTTCAGCTGACGCAGGGCGTTGTTGCGGATATCCAGCGCCTGGGTGGCTTGGGAAGCCTTGGACTGCAGGCTGGCCTTGTCGCTGCCGCCGTTGTACAGGTTGAACTGCATGTTCAGCATCGCGGAGTAGCCATTGTCATGGCCTTCTTCGCCGCCGATGTTGTTGTTGGCCGAACGTTGCAGCACCGCATCAAAACGCGGGTAGAAGGTCGACTTGGCGGCTTCGTACTGCTTCTCGGCAGCGGCGATGTCCGATTCGGCCGAGCGCAGTACCGGGCTGTCGGCAATCATTGCGCGGCGTGCTTCATCCAGGCTGGCGGGCAGGGCGGTCACGATGCCCATTGGCCGTTCCAGCTGATCAGGCTCTTTGCCGACAACGCTGAGGAAGTTGGTGTTGGCGTCAGCCAGGTTGGTCTGCTCGGTGATCAGGTTGTTCTGCGCCTGAGCCAGTCGGGCTTCGGCCTGGTCCATGTCCGCCATTCTTCCGACGCCACGGCTGGTGCGCAGCTTGATCTGGTCAAAAATGCGTTCGTGGCTCTTCAGGTTGTCTTCTGCCAGTTGCACCATCTCGCGACGGGTCAAGACATCCAGATACACCTGGGCCACGGTCAGCGCGGTGCGCTCGGAAGTATTGAGCAGCGCATACCCGCGGGAATTGGCGGTGGCTTGTTGGCGGCCGACTTCATTGATGGTGCCAAAACCCTGGAACAAATTTTGTTGCAGGCGGATGGTCGACTCGCCGCGGTTCAGGGTTTTCCAGTCGTGGCTGTTGCTGGCGGCACGGGTCGAAGTGTTGTCCGAGCTTTCGCGGCCATAGCCACCCAGCAGGTCGACTTTAGGCAGGTAACCACCCTGGGCCTCTCGGACCTGATAGTCAGCGGCAATGCGCGCATTGATTGCGGCCTGGATCTCCGGGTGGTTTTTCACAGCATCTTGCATGGCTTCGGGCAGGGTCTGAGCCTGGACGAAACTGGCGGCTAGAGCAAAAGGCACAGCTTTAAGAAGGTGCAAACGCATTCTGATGTTTCCCCGGGGATTGGTTGCCTGAAAACCGCAACAAACTTGGAATATTGCATTGGAGTGGCAACTCGAAATGCCCGTTTTTCTAGGGCGCCGGAGGGCGCAAACAGAAAGTCGCGAGGCCGCATAAATATCAATGTGACATTACCGGGCGGATTGTTTAGGATGGCGCCCAATAGGTCAATACCTTGACGGAAAAGTAATTTTCCTGACGAGACAACAAAATATTGACGCCAAAGTTTTATCAAAGCAATTAAGTACTCCAGCTATTGAATCGGCACCAGCGAGAGGGCCGGTCTCCTTGATGGATACCCCCTGAACGGTAATACACGGAGAGTCTTTTATGAGCAGCGTTGCGGTCGTCAAAAGCATTGTCGGTCAAGTGTTCGCGGTTTCCCCGGAAGGGATTCGTCGCCTGCTTGTAGAAGGGGATCGCCTGTTCGCGGGTGAGCAAGTCGATACCGGCGCATCGGGCGCTGTGTCGCTGGAACTGGCCGACGGCCGGACCATCGATTTGGGTCGCGACACTCAGTGGAGCGCAAACGCTCCTGATTCTGTCACCGACCTGAGCGCCGCCACTGCGCAAGCCGCACCGTCCGTTGCCGAACTGCAGCAAGCCATCGCTGCCGGCGCCGACCCGACCCAAGACCTCGAAGCCACCGCTGCCGGCCCGGCCGCCGCAGGCGCAGACGGCGCCGTAGGGGGTGGCCACAGCTTTGTTGTGCTGGAAGCCACCGCAGGCGTGGTCGACCCGACCATCGGCTACCCCACGACCGGCTTGAATGCCGGTGACGCCGTAGGCACTACCCAAACCGGCGCCGACAATAACGGCGTCGACCCGCGCAACGTCACCATCACCCTGACCGCCACGCCGAGCATCACCGAAGCCGGTGGCGTCGTGGTTTACACCGTATTCATCACCCAGGCACCGACCAGCGACCTGACCGTTACCTTGTCCAACGGCCTCTCCGTTGTGATCGCCGCTGGCCAGACCTCGGGCGTGCTGAACGTCACCTTCGCCGGCAATGACACGCCTTACCTGGACGCCTCATCGATCTCCGCCACCATCGCCGGCACCTCCGGCGGCGGCAACCTGATCATCACCACCGACCCGGCGCCAGCGGTCACGCAGATTGCGGACACCATCGACACCACCACCGTCACCCTGACCGCAACCCCTTCGGTGAATGAAGGCGGCCAGATCGTCTACACCGCGACCGTGACCAACGCGGCGCAGACCGACGTTGTGATCAAGCTGTCCAACGACCTGAGCATCACCATCGAGGCCGGTAAAACCACCGGCACGGTCACAGCCGACACACCTGCCAACCTGGCAGATGGCAAGGACCTGGCCGTCAGCGTCACGATCACCGAGGCGACCGGCGGTAACTACGAAAACCTCGCAATCAATCCCGCGCCAGCCACTTCCACTGTGGTTGCCGTGGATGATCCAAGCGTCTTGGTCGCAGATACCAACACCATCGCCGAAGATAACGTAGCTACCGGCAACGTGCTGAGCAACGACAGCGACATCGATAACGTGCTGGCTGTCGCCACCTTCCAAGTGGGCAACACGACCTACAACGCGGGCCAGACGGCTGACATCGAAGGTATCGGTTCCATCACCATCGGTGCTGATGGCGCGTACGTGTTCACCCCGGTCAAGGATTACAGCGGCGAAGTGCCGCAGATCGGTTACACCACCAATACCGGATCGAGCAGCACGCTGACGATCACAATCACGCCGGTCAACGATGCACCGGTGATCGACGTGACGGGCACGACCCTGGTCGAAAACACCGCCGTCGCAGGCAGCGTGGCGGGTACGTTTGTTATCAGCGATGCAGAAACGCCGGCTGGCCAACTGACGGTCACGTTCACGGGCGACAACAACAAAGATGGCTACTACGCCATCGTCGACAACACCGTTGTACTGACGCAGAAAGGCGCTGACTTCGTCAACGCCGGCAATCAACTGCCGAAAATCGACCTGACTGTTACCGACCCCGAAGGCCTCAACTCCAACGCAGCTGGCCAGCCGACCGTGACCTTGGTCAACGATGTGCCGGTGATTGAAATCACGGCTAACACCATTGTTGAAGAAACGGCGGCGGCGGGTACTGTTGCGGGCACTTTTGTTGCCAAAGACGAAGAGACGCCACGGGAAGGCCTGACGATCAGCTTCACTGCCGGGACCAATGGGGATGGCTATTACAGCCTGTCCGACAATAACGTGGTGTTGACGCAGAAAGGTGCCGACTTTGTTAATGCCGGTAATCAGCTGCCGAAAAT